>JBLHMH010000111.1:0-10946 GCA_047621785.1 Polaribacter sp.
TATACCAAACGTTATTCTGCCCGGATATTTGGCTGCGGCCAAAGCGCTGTTTATTGTGCGAGGTAATTCGACATCGCGATAGGACGCGATTTGTACAAAAATTTGATCCATTAGGGGCCCTTAATGTGCTTCAATATTGTCTATTCCAATTGAAACCATGTCCGCTGACATAAAATAGACCGCTTCGTCAGCCTGAGTCTCAGTACAATTTAAATAAATCATTTCATTTCGTGCGCTATTAACTAAATGATCACGCAACATATCCAATACCGGTGCTCCTGCCTCACAGTGAAATATTAATGGAGGAATATCCTTTAAATGGACCGTCACCTGAGTAAGCTGACCATGATCTTTTTGTGTTATTTCACCTGTATCACTAGCATTCGGTACAGGCCGTTTCTGTTCAGCAAGCAAAAGCTTAGCCTTAGCTTCCTCCAGAGCTTTTTTTGTCGCTTCAAATCCAGCCCTTAATTGGCCATATCTCTCTAGAATATCTACGCTTGGGTAAGAGATATCTCGCTTGGCAATTGCTTTCAAAGAACCTTCCTCCAAAAATTCAAATATTTCCAATTGAGAGGGCTGCAAACATTCTAACTGTTCATCTGTATAAGCTCTCAACTTGGGTAGGTCCGACAGCATGTCTATTCCCTCTAAAATGCTTTGACTAAATTCAGCTTCCCCCAGCGATACTAATTTTTTAGATACTGCACGCAAATGAGTCTTACCAGACCGTCTCAGTTTACTTGGCGATACTATTGCATGCCGCGTAGCGATAATATTTTTACATGCTGCCAGCGCATAACTTTCCCAAAGCGCGAGACCAAAAGCCAAAGGGAATCGCCATTTTTTCTGTAAATTAATAGCACATTCTAGTGGTTCACTATAATAAAATACCACGACAGGCACATCATCTAAGGATTGCCATAGAGGCAAAAAGAAACACAACAAGGGATCGCTAACGATTAATGACGATGATCCACCAACTCTAGAAACAACATCGTTTAATTGCTCTGCGACATCCTTTCTTTGCAAGAGCTCAGACGGCGTATCAACTAACTGATACCATTCTTTTTGTTGCTCCTTGAGTAGTCGTTGTTGCAGTTCTCTAAGCTTAAAACCGGCGTCTGATGCATCAAGGTTACTAATGGGCGTACGACTTGGACCAATAGAATATTGCATCTTTTTGGCTAATAACGTTGTTAGCGGGCTAGCAAGTAGGTCTGGACTGCTGAGAAAAAGAATACTCATAAGCTAAGGATAAAGTTAAAGATTAATGCTTTATGTTAACTCATTTTCTTTTTTTAGCAGTATTTAAGTAACAATATCCAGCAAAACTATTTATAATCGTGATGGAAAAAAATTTTTAAGCACCCGATAATATTTAAGCACTCGATAAAGGGGCACTAATAATGGATCAAAAAATATGAAAGAAGATGAAAAAAATCGTGATAATAAACGCGACAGCATACGTAAAATCTTAGTCGGGGGCGGGGTAATTGGTGCCAGTCAGGCACTCCCAAGCCAATGGACAAATACCGTCGTAAACGCTGTAATGCTGCCCGCCCATGCTCAAACAAGCTTGTCATTAAGTTTTCGCGGTACAGGCACAGTACCAAGCGTCCCAATGTAGGCATTGGGACCAGCATCAATCATGTCCGCTAACCGGCTAACGCAAAAATATATTAACTGCTTACCAAAGCAAATGATTTCGAGAAATTTACATGCCTTCATTTCCACCAACTTCGGCTCCAACTTCGGCTCCAACTTCAGCTCCAACTTCAGCTCCAACTTCAGCTCCAACTTCGGCTCCAACTTCAGCTCCAACTTCAGCTCCAACTTCAGCTCCAACTTCAGCTCCAACTTCGGCTCCCTCTGCTCCAACTCCGACTCCAACTTCGGCTCCAACGTCGGGACCGACGTCAATCTGCTTATCAGGAACTGGGCAGATTACCGTTGAGGCCTTTCTTTCAGGCAACACCGCGCAAGTGACACTTGAAGGTCAGGTAAGTCAAACCACTACTTGGAACGGAAACAGTTTTCCTGCTATTGCTTTTAGCGCATTTAGTACAGTTAATAATAACTACCCTGCTTATACGGTATCCGGTCAGATGATTGCTGGTACTTTACAAGTAGTGGTCGCCAATGGAGGCAACCAGAGCACGTTTAGTCTTAGCGCCGCCGCCGACTTTTGTTAAAAAACCAGGCCTATAACGCGGTGCCCTTGATGGCCTTAACCGGATCTTGGGTATCGTTGTTTTTAGGGCAAAAATGTACAAATAGGTTGGCATAACTCTCGCCCTGAAAAGCTTCAGGGCGTCCGTGACAAAGTCTTGAGCCCTCGTATAGAATCATCTCACCCGGTTTCAAATAAACCGCATGACGACGAAACATATGGTCTTCAATAATTAATGGCCATTGCCGATCTACTTCTTGCCCAAGATTTAAAATCACACTAATAATATGTGAATGCTCGCTATCAGTATGCATTCGCAATGAAGCGCCCCGATGGTAAATACGAACGCCGTAAAGAGCCGAGAAATTCAACTCTTGCTGACTCCACTCCTCGCAGATTGGCAGCAAGGCATCGATAACGGCTTGACGAAGAAGTTTTGGGAGCGCTATTAAAGAACTTGGGATAGTCCCAGCATCACTCAACAAGAAGTCACCCTCGATATGCTCATCTCGACTATCGCCCAGTGATGATTTTTGATAAAAGCTCGACAAGGCTTGGAACAATGCCTCTGGCATTGTTGTTAATTGAATTCCTGACTGAGTAAAACTAGGGACAAATTCATAAGGTTCACGAGTGTACATTGAGCCCTCACCAAAACTACGATACCAAAGTGTAAGAACTACTTTTTGACCTTTCTTAACTGGGCAAGCTTGATGTAAAGCGTTTTGATTAGTGCTCCCATCGCCGGCAAGATTATTCCAGAACACCACATTGCCCGGCTTTGGATGCACTGTCACGCCAGCGCGTTCAAACACAGTTTCGCCACCTAACTCAACCTCATTCAAATAGATGACAACTGACCAAGTGCGTTGCCCACCCACTGCAACACCTGCTTGGGATTCAAGCTCAGGAGTTCCAGGTTCAAACCAATCATTATGAGCTTTATATTCCTCACCCGGATTGTATGCTTGACCTTGAACAGTCTCTGCATAACCATGGTTAATACCAATTAAACGAGAGATTCTCTCAGACACACTGAAGGCTAAAGCATGCTGCGGATCACTAACGTTAAAAAAGCATGTACTACTGGTTCGCCCGCTATTTGAGACGCCAGCAGCATTAGAGACAGTCGTTGAGGCCTCCAAATTCGCAAGAATCACTTCACTTAGTTCCTGGCACTCCTGCAGGTTCAAAAAACTATCTATTGAATAAATTTCAAGCTCATCGCTTTCTATTCGGCGGGCTATTGAATTAGGTTGGTAGTCAAACTTGCTCTGGTCTATGGCTTCACTCATATTGATTTCGTTCAACGGCACAGATGGTTCGTAATTAAGCTCAACCTTAACCACATGCCAGGCAAACCCATGCTCAATTAATTGCTTAAAAATAACATCCTTTGAGCAGCCACGACCCAAGTTGTGCCAAATCCAAACCTTCCAGTCGTCACTAATTTCGCCTCCTAATATCGGGCTGTGCTTGGGCGCAATTCTTATCGCCTGACTAGACTCGATCATCGGCTCTAAATCAACAGCCTGATTACCGGCCGCCGTGTCACTTAAGGGCGTTAGTTGACTGAAAAAACCATCACCTAGTGCTGGAGATGTTTCAATAGCAACAAGCTGTGATTGCTTGAACAATACTGACCCCTGAACACCTGCCTCTCCAACATTTAGATAAATAACATCATCTGGTTTTAAAGATTTATCTCTCAACCCTTGAAACAAGCTAAGCAACACAGGTGTGTCTTCTGTACAAGCTACCTTGAGGGGCTCCTTATGAGCTAAATGTATAGTCACATCAAGCATAGCATTGCAGCCCGTCTCCGCGAGTGCTACATATTGTTCGAACGAAGTATCTATGGCGTCACTAATGCCAGACACAATCGGCAAGCCTTGCTGCGCAGCCTCTGTTACTGTTTTTCTGATACAATCAATCCCAGTGATTTGTGCATAATCCTGCAAGGATCGTAGCGCGCCCAAACCAAATTCACCCAGCTTGTTTTCAGAATCGCCCTCTATCAACAATCGCAAACGGCTAATCGCCAGTTGGTGCTTAGCGCGGCATTTAACTTCGCTGTTATCACTTTTGAATTTACGATTTGGCTGAAGGTGTAAACGATGCCAACAAACTGTCTGAGTGGGGTCAAATAGGTCATAGCCATGGGTAAACGATCTAAGCGTTAACGCAAACTCCTCACCGACATAAAGAAATTTTGGATCTTGTCTAACCAAATGGTTCCACTCACCAGTAGTGAATACAAAAGCACCAGACAGAACTCGTGCACCACGCACGGAAACGCTATTTTTCGGCAGGTCATGCACGTAATTTAACCAGCCTCCCGTCGACCATCCAGCCACGACTGCTGTATTGACCTGAGACAAGTCTTCAATCTCCCGATAGATCTTGTTGCCATCGGGCTCGATAGAGTACAACGGCGGAAAAGTTGTAATTAAGGGTTTATCAGATGGCATCAACTCCAGCATTTCGATCAAAAGCGTATCCCAGGATTCAATCATTTGGGTGTGCGAATCGATCTGTAAGGTATACGTTTCATCGTTGTAGAGCTGTTGAGCAATATTTCGAGCCCAACAACCCCCTTTTGAATCACTATAGTCATACATAACGTATCTAAAGCGCGTGTCTTGAGAGTACTGGTCAAGGCAAGTATCACTGGTTAATTTATCAGCGTTATCGAACTGATGACAAATACCAAAGCGTAGGTTTTCTGGATAACGTGCCTTTTTTAAGCAACTCTCTATCGTATCGATGAGTTCAGGTTCACAATATGAAGCCATCGCAATAAATATAGTCTTATTTTTTTGGCTCGCTTCGAAATGCTTCAGCCGAGCATACTCATCAACCAACTTGAGCAAGTCTCTACAATACATAAGTTTTGCTTGATCCGCATTTTTCACTCTAGTCCATGGTTTATATCGCCATTTACCCCATAGCCTTTCACCATCTTCATCCCTTACTGGCTGGCAATAGTGAATCAACGATGCACCAACAACCTGCTCATCGGGCCAAGGCATAAATGCCGTAATCTTCCCCAGTTGAAAGTTGAGATTCAGCTCGTTGGCAGCAACCAAAAAAGCATACATATCACTCTCTTGACCTTTTGTTTTTTGTCGAATATAAACTGTAGCCTCAATCCATCGAGGTATCAGTGTTCTTAAGTCATCGGCGTCAATCAACATTGGCCAAGTGATCGGCTGTAATCCATCAGGATCCACATCACTTGTCTCTTGAATGGCTGCCCTAGCATTGCTGTGAATTCCAAAGTCGAGCCAATGCTGACCAATTGGATTGCCTTTAGACACCTGTGTTTTAATCGCCGCGGTAAAAACAACGTCGCAATCAACAACGAGTATCGTGCCACTAATATTTTCCTCTACGAGCCACTGCTGTAGGGAAAATAAGCGGTTATAACAAACATAAACATCCCCGCTCTGGGGATGCACATCTACGGGGCGAGTACGGTATACCTCAGCATGCCGATGTTGGGGCATTGCAACGTCATTATCACACGCGACCAAACGAACTAATTTGCCCGGCTGGTTAACCCTACTCCATGAATACTCTAAGAGTTCAACCTGCCAATTAACGTAATCGTTTAGGTCTGTACAGACGACTGTATGAATCATATTTCTGATATATTAATAGGTTAACATTTTAAGCTTAAACGAATACAAACTAAACTTGATTATATAAATAATAGTAACACTGAGTAATCATCATGTACCGAATCACATGAAAATAAGAAGCTACTAAAAAGCACATGCAAAACCGAACTCAAGAACACTCATGAATTTCGTGTCCATCTCGTTTGCACTATTATATCTGCTGGTACTGACGAGTAGGTTTTACTTTGTAAGCAAAGATCAAAAAGGAATTTATCTTAATACGCTATTAATTTCGAGTTTGATTTTTTATGGCTGGTACGTACCAAACCACCTAATTCTATTATTGTCGATTGTGTTTATTCACTACTATGCCGCAATTGGTATCGATAGATTCCGACTGAATCAGGTGATGACCAAAATTATATTGATCGCCGCAGTCGCCGTCAGTCTATTGGTCTTGGCTTATTTTAAGTACTCTGGTTTTTTACTCGACCTAATTAATTCTCTGGCCAATAAAAAACAGTCGCTCAGCACCTATCAATTCATATTACCTGTCGCTATTTCATTTTATTGCTTTCAGTCAATTAGTTACAGCGTGGATGTATTTCGTAATCGTGTCGCTGTTGAGAAACGTTTTTTAAGGCTGTTACTGTATATCGGGTTTTTCCCACAATTAGTGGCAGGCCCAATCGTAAGAGCATCACAGCTCTTATACCAATTCAATCGAAGTCGTAAACCGAGGTTATCGATTTTTTATTTGGAACCTATCTAATCATTCGCGGTTTTTTCCTGAAAATGGTCGTCGCCGATAGTTTAGGAATCCTGGTAGACAAATATTGGCCGCTGCTCAGCAACGAAACAACCTCATTTGTTGTAATCGGATCGATTGCTGTGTTTTTTTCCGTTCAGCTGTTATGTGATTTCATGGCTTATACCGACATTGCCAGAGGCATCGCTTATCAGCTTGGTTTTCGATTACCAGTGAATTTCAATGCGCCATTTATTGCTACAACATTCAAAGACTTTTGGCATCGTTGGCATATAACTTTATCAACGTGGTTTCGTGATCACGTTTTTATTCCTTTGGGAGGCAGCCATCAACCCCTAATAAAGAGCCTGGTTGCGTTACTAATAGTATTCTTATTAAGTGGCTTATGGCACGGAGCTAATCTAACATTTTTAGCTTGGGCTTATTAAATGCCTTGTTTTTAATCATGGAGCTGATTTTATTCAAATTGACGACAAAATACTGGTCACTTTCACAAACCAAAAGAAAACAAAGATACTTGCTTTTTTTTCAAAAACGGTTTGGTTCGTTTTTGTACAGCTGGGTTGGATCGGATCCTTAATTTTTTTCCGACCTCAAAACATCGCTGAGGCGAACTCTATTCTTGCCAACCTAATGAGTTTTAATAACTCAGCAACAATAATTAGTGACAAGCCTTTTTTTATTACATGGGTATTTTGTGTGCCTATCTTAATGCTCCATATCAGAACCCTGGCTACTGAACTCGGAGTCACCAAACCGACAAAGACTGCAGAACGTGTATTCTATGCTGCGGTAATGCTGGCTCTGATAGCAATGTTTTATGTATCAACCCGTTCATAAGATCTATTTTCAATTCTAATGGGCCGGTCGATGCTGAAACTTACCTCTAAAAATAACACTGTACTTTTAATACTGGCTATCAGTTCATTTTCATTAACCTGGTATGTTGTCACTAACAATCTACCGCTTCGATCACTCAAACTTTCCCATTGGTATACTCCAGAATATAAAAAACCTGACAGCAATTACTTTTATGCTAATGCATGGGGACAAGAAACCAGCCACGCTGTTCTGTATCACGATATAGGGCCTTCTATAAAAAATGCTCGGCAAGCCGATATTATTTTTATTGGAAACTCGCGACTGCCACTCGGCTTACGTGAAGAATTTATTGTGCCGTTAGCAGACCAAGCTGGATTGCGTGTTTTTTCCTTAGGGGTTGGTCACGGTGAGTCTGCTGAATTTGCGAGACGGGTCATTCGCAAACACCAACTTAAACCGAAAATATTAGTAGTCCTCGGTGGCCCGCATGCTTACGGCCATATAATGTCGAAGTTGGCTAATAAGACTGTAGCAATTAATCGCTGGACGGCGATCACACAACAACTTCAGACACGAGGCAGTTGGTGGTTCCGTTCAAAACTACATTCATGGATGCCACATATAACCTTCCCTAATACGCCAAGAGAAGCGCAATATATTATCTATCGCTCGAAAACAACAGGGTGGTGGCATCCCGCTGTAGAACCAAATAGACAATATAGTGTAAGTTATGCATCATCGGACAAGCGATATGAACGCATCTTACCTTACGCAAAAAAATTCATGCCAGAGATGAGTGATCAAGATACCTTTATGGTCGCGACAATTGCACCCTATCGCAAAACCGAAGACGGTCACCTTGCTTTACTAAAACAAGAACTAGGCATCCCATTCATCAACCCAAAATTGGATAATATGACAACAGCCGATAGTTCACATTTACAGAGAGAAAGTGCCGCTCGCTTATCCGCAGAGTTCTGGAGACAGTTCATGGAATTACCCGAAGTACGTGAACGCCTATCTCGACCTTAAATACAAATAGCAGCGCCAGTTTATGTTTGTTCAAAGTGATTAATAATAGTAACATTAAGGTCATATTTTTATTTCCAGTCGTTATTTATCTGATCGCATGAAACAAACCTCGCTAAATAAATTCAGCTACTGGAATGAAGCCCTATTAACTGGCCAGTTACCCAAACCACTGGCAAATCGTTATGTCGTGTTTGATGTTGATCAGGGAGGCTTAAACAATATCCGCATGGCATTTGACTATGTGGTGGTATTGACCGCATTAACAGGAAGAACCTTGGTCATGCCCGTAAAATCGCCCTGGTACCTACTCGACATTGGCCCCATACCGGATGAGCATAAAGGCGGCGCCACAGAATTCGATGATATTTATAATATTCAGGCATTAGCCAAGGCAATCCCGGTCATCAGCACCGAAGAGTTCATTCAGATAGCCTCTTCTCATCTTGAGATTCCAAAAGAATTTCAAAACAGCGAGGCATTTAACGGGGAGAACAACGGAGCATGGCGCGACTGGTTGCTAGAGAGCGCCGAAATCCCAGGCTGGAACCCATACGACACTGTTATTTGCATGCCGAATATTAAAGCAGCAATGGTCGGGCCACATATGGATGATGCGTACCTCGATGGCAGAACACCTGTCGAATTTTCAGCATGGATGAATGCGGCACCCGTTTTATATTTCCCGAGCACTAAAAAATATCGATCCCTTGGCCCAGTCGCCACCATGCTAGCCGGCTCTGATGACACAAATCCCATCCTTGCACGGCGCTTGCTCAAGCATCATATTCGTTATAGTGATGAGATATTTGGTCTCGCCAATAAAATCATCAATGCGCTTGGGCTTGATTACTACGACTCAATACAAATACGTGGCAATGATTTTCAGTACACTAAATCAATGCCTGGTATAGAAGCGATTTGCGATAATATTGGAGCATTATTTGATGAGAGTTTGCCCATTTATGTCGCTTCAGACGAGACTAAAGATTGCGTTTTTGACGAACTCGCAGCGAAACTTCGTTGTCCAAAAATTTTTCGCTGGGAAGATGCCGAATCAGTGGTTAAAGAGCCCATTCCATTTGCCTGGATCGGTCCGTTGGAACAATTGATTTGTGCAGGAGCACGGCGCTTTGTGGGGACTGATTTATCAACATTCACGTCTTACATTCATCGCCTGCGCGGTTATATGCAGTCGAAAGATCAAAATCTTTACTTCCACAATAGGCACTATAGTAGTGTTCCGAAACCAACGACTGCCGATGATTTTCGTGGCAGAAATTATCTCAAGGAGAACCCATTGTTTTGGTTGTCTTGCTGAGCTATTCAGTTGAAGCCTTACTCTCGACTTGGTCGTTAATCCATTCATAAGTAGTTTTAAGCCCGACTTGCAATTCTTCTTGTGGACGCCAGCCTAACGACGCTTCGATAAACCGATTATCAGAACTACGCCCTCTAACGCCTTGCGGCCCTTCAATATGAAGCAGAGATAATCTTTTCCCAGACATAGATATCACTTTCTCTGCCAACTGGTTAATGCTGACCATTTCTGAAGAACCAATATTAATCGGGTCCGCCAAGTCTGAATTCATTAACTTTCGCATCGCGATCAAGCACTCTTCAATAAACAAAAAGGAACGCGTTTGCTCACCATCTCCCCAAACCTCAATCGAGCCTCCATCAAGCGCCTCAGCTACTTTTCGGCAGATAGCGGCAGGCGCTTTCTCTTTGCCATTCCCCCAAGATCCCAATGGCCCAAACACATTATGGAAACGTCCTATTCTTACGTTTAGTCCGCTGTTTCGTGCGTGCGCCAAATATAATCGCTCGGAATTAAGTTTCTCCCAACCGTAGTCACTGTCGGGGTCAGCTGGATACACCGTATCTTCAGCGGTAGTAGGATTATACGTGTTCCCTTGATTAGACTGCGGATACACACAAGCAGAAGAGGCATAGAACACCACACCAGGTTGGTACTGCTCACTTGCCTTGAGGAATAGAAGGTTAATCAGCGACGAATTTCGCATTACCTGTGCATCATTCTCGCCAGTAAAAATGTACCCAGCCCCCCCCATATCTGCCGCTAGTTGATGGACTTCATCAAAGGCTTGGTCCATAGCCATGTGCATACCAGCTTCGGTGCCTAAATCGGCAATAATAAATTCATCCGCGTCGCTCTCTGAGTATTCTGGGTATTTAAGATCAACTCCACGCACCCAGAAGCCTTGCTGCTTTAGATCGCTTACCAAGTGAGTGCCTATGAAACCACCGGCGCCTAGGACTAGTGCTTTTTTTTTCATTCTTATTAGTCTTTATTAGTCTTTTAGAAGCCTATGAAGCTTCGTTCTGGTTTAAAAAATGTTTAATCGTTGTTTAGAATGTAACTATTGGATCACCCTCGAATCTGTGAAGCTCCAGTAAAACTACAAGCTAAATACAGTACTGCTCAAACTAAGGTTAATTGAATGGCGCGCCCTTCCGGCCCCTGGCTCTCTATGAGTATCTCGTATGAAGGCGCTTGCAAATAACT
>JBLHMH010000112.1:0-10568 GCA_047621785.1 Polaribacter sp.
ATTTTGTCTGTCTTGTCTTGCGGAAGTACTTCAGCGTAAAACTCCGTGATGCCGACCTTTAACGCAACCGCCGCAGCGGTCGCGCGATTGTCGCCGGTGAGCATCACAACGCGTAACCCGCTTGCTTGAAGTCGTTGGATGGCGGCGATCGAATCATCTTTGACTGGATCTGCGACCGCAATAATGGCCGAGAGCTTACCTTCTACTGCCAAGAACATCGGCGTCTTAGCGTCTTGCGCTAGGGTCTGAGCTTGCTCTAGAGACGCCTCAATTTGAATGTTCTTATCACGCATTAAGCGTTCATTACCAAAATAGAGTCGCTGATCATCAACGATCCCCTCTATTCCGTGCCCAGCGATGGCGTTAAATCCAGTAACTTTAGATGGCTCAATACCCTGTTCTTTTGCTGACACCACAATCGCCTGTGCCAGCGGATGTTCAGAACCCGCCTCGAGACTGGCCGCATATTGAAGGGCTTGCGCTTTCGTCTCAGCGTTGACTAGCACCACATCGGTGACCTTCGGTTCGCCCAGAGTGATGGTGCCTGTTTTGTCGACCACCATAGCGGTGATTTTGGAAGCCGTTTGTAGAGCTTCACCGTTACGAATCAATACTCCGGCTTCGGCCGCTTTACCGACACCAACCATAACTGACATCGGGGTTGCCAAACCTAAGGCGCATGGGCATGCAATGATGAGAACCGTGGTGGCGGAGATCACGGCAAACGCGATCGTGGGTTCTGGACCAAAATTTAACCACACCAATGCGCTAACAATGGCAATAATCATAATGGCAGGCACGAAGTACGCGGAGATTACATCGGCTAAGCGGCCGATCGGGGGTTTGGAGTTTTGCGCATGCTTCACCATATCGATGATTTGAGCTAAGGCGGTGTCCTTGCCAACTCTTGTGGCTTTGAACAAAATCGAGCCGGTTTTATTAAGCGTCCCAGTAGCAATAATATCACCGATTTTCTTTTCGACAGGAATCGGCTCACCCGTCAGCATGGACTCGTCCATGTTTGTTCGACCTTCGATAACCACTCCATCCACTGGTACTTTATCACCAGGTCGGATCCGCACAAGGTCATCTAGTACAACATCTTCGATCGGGATATCTACCTCCTGATTGCTTCGAACCACGCGCGCTGTCTTTGCCTGCAGACCAATAAGCCGCTTAATAGCTTCCGATGTGCGGCCACGCGCTTTAACCTCCATTGCCAACCCTAAATTGATCAATCCAATGATCATCGCGGTCGCTTCAAAGTACACGTGCCGCGCCATTTCGGGAAGCAACTGCGGAAAAAAAACCACGACCATGGAATACAGCCAAGCAGCGCTCGTTCCCAACGCTATCAAGGTATCCATATTGGCGGTATGCGAGCAGATTGACTTCCAACCGCCGAGGTAAAAAAGCCGACCTGAGGTAGCCATAACAGCGAACGTAGCTAAGCCGATGATTCCCCAAGCAAGACGTTCGCTACCAGTTGATACCGTCATCTGACCGATAAACAAACCGTAAACCATTAAAGGAATACCGAGCCCCAATGCAATCGAGGTATCGCGCAGTAATCGTTTGTAGTGAACCAAATCGGCGCGTTCATTCTCATCCAATAATTGTTGGTCTGAGACATCCTGCATGCTTTGAGCTTGGTAACCAATGGTCTCAACGGCCTTGATCAGTGACTTGGTGGAGGCTGAGCCCGAAACCGTGGCGGTATGCTGTGCGAGATTCATTTCAGCATGCTCAACGCCTGCCACCTGTTTAAGCGTGCCTTCTATTTTAGTGACACAACTCGCACAACTTGCACCACTAATTTGGAGCTGCATCGGCGCTCTTGAACGCACTAATTCATTGGTCTTGTCGGAATTATCATTCATATAAGATTCACTGCACATGGATCGCTTTAGATTAAAGGGATTAACGGGCCCTATTTCCTAGAATTGACATTTGAATACCACAGTACTACTTAGAGTCGGCTCTAAGGCAAGGGTAAATTTTAACTTTCCCCTAGTCATCTTCTCTTACCGTAATTCGAACATAAGAGGATATCAGGCAAATCACTTGTCGACTCCCCATGGCATAAAAGCAGTGCATACATGATTCACTATTTCAACTCTAATGGTGTAACGCGTGCGCTACTAACGAGACCCCTTAACATCATCCATGTCACTCATATTCCATTAAAAAAATAAGGCCCAGATTAAATAATCTGAGCCTTACTGATTACTCTAGAAACGGGTAGTTCACTGACACTGATTTTCGTCCATTTCAATCTCGTCTTTCTGATCTTCACTGCCACCATTCCCGCCGCCGTCTTTTTTGTCAGCTGAGCTATCGTCTCCCTCAGAATCATCGCCACCAATTGCAACGACATCGTTAATAATATCATTCACATCGTCATCGATAGTCGGATCTTGCATCTCTGGTTCTTGAGCAACTGGTTCTTCAGCAACTGGTTCTTCAGCAACTGGTTCTTCGGCAACTGGTTCTTCGACGATTGCTTCCTCAGCTGGCGGTTCTTCCGCAGGCGGTTCGTCAACAGGCGGCATCGGCTTGCTTAAAAACAGATTCATCGCGTTGCCTGTTAACTCAAAATCAGCTGTTTCAAAACCGGTTGAATTGACGGTAAACCGTGTTTCGTTATTACTTTCGATGATAACATCGCCTGCGACTTCTACAATGTTGTGTGAAAAATCGGGGTCGGGGTTGTACTCGTCTAAGTTGGTTAAATTTAACAATACACTGGTGTCTGGTGCCTGCGAGCCGGAGCCTGCAAAAATGAGATTACCGCCAACACTAATGTGATCAAAGTCCTCTGAGTTTGGGCCGCCTAGTTCGATGTCTAAGTTGGATTCGTCAAATAAAGCAAGATTGCCATCGATTATAAGTGATCCAGGAGAGTTACCCGGCGACAGGGTGCCTCCGGCCAAGAGCCTTACTTCACCAAGCGTTGAAATCGTGCCATTACCGGTTATTCTTGACCCCTCACCAACATCTAAATTCAACGGAGCAGTCCCTCCGAACGCTTCTTCCAATGTCAAGATGCCTCCATCTAAGTGCAGTTCACTTTGACTCAAGGAAAGTGCATCCGCGATAAGTTCAGCACCCGAATTAATATTCAATAAACCATTAGTATTCTCGAATTCCCCAGATATGTTTACTGGAGCTGACGCGCTCACTTCAGAGCCGGCTTCTGGCAGAATGTTAACGATACCAAAATTTTGTAGCAACTCTTGACCCTCGTCACCGGAACTAACACTAATTGTATTGCCACCAGAAATATTTAAAACAGCGGCGTTTTCATTAGTAAAAACTCCTACGCCTATTACGCCGACTCCAACTAAATTGAGTATGCCCTGATTGGCTAAATCACCACCAAAAATAACATCTTGGAAGCTACTGAATTCGACTCCCTCGGAAGGCTCATAGAGCTCAATTAAGCTGGTACCAGTTAGTCGAACGTTGGCGTCTACGACATCTAATAAACGATTCATACTACTTCCAGCGGTCGCTTCCTCTGCCGATATTTGCAGCGAGCCAATTATTATTTCAGAGTTAATTGGTATTTCAGCTCCAGGACTCACAAAACCACCACGAATTGTAGTGCCAGTAAACGAGCCTGGAGTGATAAACAATGAATCAATATTAACGTCTGAAGCAAATAGCCCGATATCCCCGCCAGAAAAGAAAGCGCCGCCGGTAATGCTGATAGTATTAGCATAGATCTCAAAACTCTTGTCTGACTCTGAATCATTATCAGGTAAAAACAAACCATTATTGAATTCAATATTAGCTGCCCTCAATTCCACGGTCGCCCCAAAATTCTGCTCACTACAACAGTCAAAAACGGAAGGATTGGGGCCTAAAATGGTGCGACCAACTCCAGTACCCGATTGATCAGCATTAAATTGCAGGGTGCTATCGAAATCGCCAAGATCAATTGTTGCGTTGACATAAATATTGCGTGCAGCATTCAAGGTAAGACTATTATCCATGCTCCCAAAAATCGATGATTGAATAGTGATATCACCGCCTTCATCACCCATTGTGCCGGTGTCAACTATTACATTATTAGAATCCAGTGCAGACTCAATCGTATCACTACTAATATAGGCGCCACTACCGCTCGCGGTAAAAACGTCGTCGCCTGATGTGTCGTCACGATCAATAGAACTTTGCTCTCCCTCAATATCCCGGCCGATTACGATATCATAGGGGTCTATTAGCCAACTACCATTGACGCCGTTAATGGCGCCTGCATTGGGGGTTGTGGTAACTCGCAAGCCAATTAAGCCTGATGTTTCAATGAAACCACCGTCACCTGACTGGGTTCCGCCTTGTGCAGTTACTTGCCCATGAATACGAGCCGTGTCCTCGGCGAATAAAATGACCGTACCACCATCACCGTCTATACCACCATTCGCGCTTACCTGGGCATTATGGTCTAAATAGACGAACTCGCTGGTTCTGGTATCACCGCGCCCTTGCTGTTCGCCACCAATCAATATCGTGCCGCCGCCACTATCGCCGCTCGCGTCAACAGTCGAACCTTCGAACACACCAACATTATCGCCTAAAAGGGAAATATCACCGGCAATGCCCCTGCCACCGGTCGCTAATGTTGCATTACGTAACTCAAGCTGGCGGCCTTCAAGATGAATATCGGCACCGCTGGTGGTTAGCCTGCCGCTGATCGTTGCTAGGTCGGTCGCTTGCAGAAAAATTCGCCCTTCTGGGCTTTCGACTAGCTCTATATTGCCGGTATTTGATACCTTTCCACCCAGCAGAGACGCATTGCCACCGCGAGCCACAATGTCACCAAGGTTAATCGCGTGGTTGTCAGGCGCTTGAACCTCGAAGCTCAAGTTTTGCAGGCCGTCAAAACTCACAGAAACTGAGCGGCCTGCAGCTAATAGAATATCGCCATTATCACTTCTAAGCACTCCGCTGTTTTCGACCGAGGTGGCGATCAAAGCGATGTCTCCATCACCAGTAACATGAATTAAACCCCGGTTCTCGATGCTCCCACCGTCACCATTGAAAGTATAATTACCGGATGAGAATGCATCGTTGGATATATTTAGTGTAGACCCGATAAACCCAGCGGTATCAATTACCGCACCATCCCCCATGATCAAGCCATTCGGGTTGATCAAAAAGACTCGACCATTACTTTGCAGGTCGCCTAAAATTTCGCTCAAATTACCGCCAGTCACACGGTTTAGAACCGCTGACGAAGACGACTGTTGAATAAATCGGGTTATTTCGTCCTGAGCGATTGAGAAGCTATTCCAATCGATAATAGCGCCCGGCGTGTTGGTTACATTAAACTCAGATCCAGCGGTTTCAAAGTAAGCTGAACCCGAGACAACCGTGGGGTCATTAGGGTTACCCAATGCGGACCCAACTCCGAGCAGAAATACAATAATGCTAGCTAATAATGCGTTGGTAAATCGAGGCATAACTTTTTTCTCTTGTTTGATCAAATTAATACTGACTTAGTATTTATCTGTGTCGGCCTAGCCCCCGTATATTGAGCATTGCCCACTACCGGTACCGATGTTTTTTGGGAAAACTTTAACTTTATGAAGGTCTGCATCACTCATATCAGATAACTGAAAGTAAGGATCTTTACTCAGAATAAGAGGTGTTCTGGGCAGAATAACGGGCGGCTTAGACAATGACGCTGCGCCAGCAGGTGGCGTATCCCCCGTAGCGGGATCGGCTGAGCTGACTAGTTCAAAACTGGTGTAACCAGCGGCACCTTCGCTTAATCCAACTTCGGCACAGTCCTTTTGTTGGCTAATACGACACTTACCTAACCTAAACCCCTCCGATTGCCCAGCACACTTACTCATCACTATCGCACCTGTTTCGCAGCTGCCGTATAAACCTTCTGGCAATTGCTGGTTTATCAATTCGGCAATCTCCGTGCTCTGAGATGTTTTTGGCTTTCCTGAATAATCGCCAAAGCCCAACTCCTGCTCGTCCACCAGACATTCATCACCGGCACAAATTCGAGTAATGAAGTCGGTACCGCGAATGCCTATAGAGGCGATTGGGGTGTCGACTTGAAATGCGTCTGGCCGGCGCTTTCCAATTAAGCCCGTTACAGTGCGTAGGCCGCCCTTAACTAAGTTAATACAGCCCTCTTCTTTGCCCTCCTGCGTACTGAATTTACCAATTGCAATTGTAGTGCCAGGTTTCAGGGTAAGTTTGGTGTTATCGAGCATACGTATTACCGCGAAGCTTTTCCCAGCAGTATTAACAACGTCGCCCTCATCAATGGCGCCGCCTTTAGCGAGCACGCGGCTGCTGCTACCTACACTCGTAGCAGTTACCACGCCTTTTGCCAGAATAACCGTTCCACTGGACGCATAACTAGGCAAAGAAATAAGGGCGCTGACCATCAAAATACCAAGCGCTATATAGTGTGATTTCATAATAGTTTCTCAGCGTTGTTAGAAGCGATAGGTCAGATTAAAGTGCAATTGCCCGTCATCAGCGGAATTTGTGGCTGGGTCATCACTTTCAATACCGTCGACTAGGTAACCATAGCTGACAGAAGTAGAGGTATTGCTGGTCGGGCTCCAATTGAGTAAAACACCGATCGACATAACATCCTCCGAGCTAAATTCGCTAGCCAGCGGCTGATTATTTGACACATAAGCCATATCGACAAAAGCAACGGGGCGAATGCCATAAACGATAGCTGGTGCCCAAGCCTGTAAATTAATCTGATAACCTTCATCCCCACGCAGCTCACGCTCATTTAGACCTCGAACACTGCTGCTGCCGCCTACCGCAAATTGCTCGCCGGTAATCAGGCGGTCGCTACTTACCGCTACTCTTAGGGCCGCCGTGTACAACCACTCTTTTATCTTGTGCTGATAAGCGATGCCTAAACCCAGCTTGGTCCAGTCGTCGGTGGCGCCCGACCGCGAAACGTCGTAAAAACGGGCGTTATTAAACGAGCCTCCACTTAAATTGCTGGTCGCTGATACAGAACCAGACCAGGCTCCACTTTCGACATTACCCCAGTTAGCTTGATAAGCAAGCGACAAGGGCCGACTACGAACGTCGTCTAAAACTTGCCTTCCTTGAAACCGAACATCGTTGTCAAACAGCTTATCTTGCACCTGCAAGGCTAGTCCCTGGTTATAAGAGCCAATCGTGGGTAATGTATGAGAGTAACCAACACCATAGATCTCGCCCCGCCCGGCGACGTCGAACACGTCAGCAACAATGCCAGCATCGACATCTGAATTAACCGCAACAAAATTCAACTTGCCGCCAAGTGAATATAAGGGAATGCTGTAACTTGCCGCGATTTGCTGAACGTCGTTTATTCCCTCAGGAGAAGTTATAAACGTGAGCGAGGCTGTGTGATCAAGGTCAAAAATATTGCGGTGCGAAACGCTAGCGCCAACCCGATAACTTCCCGAAGCGCCGGTGCCAGTGTTATTCAACCAACTAGTCATTAGCAACGGCTTTTGATCCACCACTACTACATTTGCGTTAATTTCGTTCTCAACGTCTCCGGGCGCTAGGCTAACGCGTATACGCTTACCTGCGCTTTGATTAGCCACGTTTATAGCTCGAGCAATACCCTTAGTGCTTGGCGACGCACCCTTGCGAAGCACCGGCAAGCTTGATTCAATATTTTTATTAGAATAGTAGCTATTTCCTTGAATATTAATATCCCCTATCATGTATCGGGTTATTAGCAGATCAACGACGCCGTCGGTTAGCTCTTGCGGTGGGAAACTAACTCGATAAAAGCTCAAACCTCTGTCTATCATCGCTTTTTCGAGCGCGTCTGCGGCGCTCTCAATGTCATCAATACCACGCTCTTGGCCTAAATATGGGGCCAATATTACTTTTGTGCTCTCGGAGCTTAAAGGGGTCTCGCCCTGAATCTCGAATCTATTAACATCAAATTTAATGCGTTCGGTCAGGCTTTGAGTTAAGCGCTCAACGCCCGAATTAGATTGAGCAAAACTTATTGGACTAAACAAAAGACAAGTGGTCGTGAAAGCCAGTGCTAAGGACGAACTAAATGCGTCGCTTGTTTTGCCAACTGTTATAGATTTATCAGAACGATCATTGCTTGAATAGCAAGGCACAGGTCTACGGCATGAATTCCTAATTCCCATCATTTTTTCCCATTTTATGTTATCCAATTACTATGGAACTGAATCTTCGACCGAGAACTTGCCAGCACTATTTGTCAAATACGATTACATCGCACATACAATAAAAATGTTTGCCACCCCAAGTACCGCGTACTTAAGTCGAACAGCGATGGATTAGAACCATTGTATGCTAATTACTCCGCCTGTATCGAGTTAACGCACTAACAAAGTGAAATAACGCAGTGTCGAATTTACTAAACTGACAAGTTAGTACTTTTCAGTGTGCAACTAAAAATTAGTCGCGATCAGCGGTCAATGGCATTCTGAATGCTAACTTCGAGCCCTTTAAGACCCATCCCTCTGCCCACTAAAGACCCTATTTAATTGACCCCCGAAAGCATGACCCAAACTCTAGGGATCCTCCGAAAAATTAATTTTCAGGCAGCTAAGGGATAACAAGCTTAATAACAACCTAAGTAATGAGTAGAATTGGCGGGGCAACTACGGCTCTGCGCTTACACTGCGGTAAGCAAAAAAGTTGGTGAGACGTCATTTAGCCTTTATCAAACGTCTGCGCAAGAGGCTCTGCAACCCGCATCAAAACTATATAGGGTTATCGGTGTAGCGCATACAGGAGCGGATGGCTGTTTCGTAATTCATTACCGGCAACACAATTTGTCGCGAAAGTAATTATTCAGGATTTCGTAGTATGCTACTTTCTATGGCCTTAAGAGATCAACGCTAAATTTGGCGATTCTGAGCTTTACGGCTAAGCGAGACTACATACAAAGGGTGTAAGGCCCATGCTTACAACTGAAATCACTCACTCAACATCATGGCTCGCTGGTGCTAATCCATCACGCGAAAAACTATCTGAGAGCTGAATCAATCCACTTTCACCAATATGATAATTGTGGCACAGAGTACAAGCGGCTAGGCCGGTATCAGCCTGATGGCAATTGACACACGTCGCTTTATCCAGATCCGCAAATTCACTTTCAAAGACACTTGCATCCATCTGTTCATAACTATCACTGGAGCCTTCAGAATCATTAGACTTATGGCAACTAATACAGCCTCCGTCACCGAGTAAAGAAATATTTTTACCCGATTGCTCCACTACTGCAAAATGTGCACGGTGTTTAAAGCGGTTAAAGTCTTGCACATTGGGAGGAGTTTCTGCACCAAGCCAGTTAACTTTTAGCGCACTGCCCGATTCGGAATTTGAATCAGTTTCCACGCTATGACATTTAAAGCAAGAACCCGGATTGTCCTTATTGGTGAAACTGGAGAGCATCGGCTTACCAAGCTCAGACGCGCTGTCAAGTTTAGATACTATGTAATCCAACCAAGCCACAATCAGCTGATCCGCATGTCCGGCTGGCCGATAATAAAGATAATAACCTTCAACAAACCACCCGCCGGCGGCAACTCGGTCTTCTAGCGATACTGCTTCAGATAGCCCCCGGCTATTATTCATTGTTAATGCTTTTACGCTACTGTCTTGAGACAGGCTAGCACTGCTATCTTCCGCAAAAGCATTCTCATCGTCGAAACCGCTATCATCATCAATGGAAAATTCATCACCTTCGTCGTCGTCGAGTGAAAACGCTTCACCTTCATCAGCAGTTGTACTGGATTCATCTAGCCAGTCATCGGCATCACCACCGTCACTAGCCACAACGGCTAACCAATCGTCATCGGCGGTCGCCTCGACTGCTGCTGGCACTACCGCTGTGGGGACGGCGATAGTCTTTAATGGCTTTATCGTGAATGCAGGCGAGCCCAGCAGTATCCATTGCGCAACTTCGCTTTGCAAGCTTGGGAAAGCTTTACCTACCATAGCGTCGACGACATCAGGTGACAGTAAACCGAGCAGATTTTGTGGTTGAGTAAGCGAACTGCCGTCAGTCAAAGCGCTGCCTAACAGGCCCAACCTTTCAATCAAAGTGACTGCTCCGCCGCGTTGAATTTCAAAGAAAATTTGTTTTAGGCGCCAAGCGACTTGATAAACCAAATCTAAATCTTGATCCGAAGCATCGGTCAGATCATATAAGTCCATTTGCTGAATTAGCGGCAACTGTTTCGCTAATTTTTTGTCGTAGGCGGCAATCAAAATCAGTGACAATGGCGTTAAATCGGCATTCGAGTTAGCAGGCCACTCACCAACATCCACACCGCGTGCCCGTAGCGTTTCTAGGTCAAGGGTCGGTACAGATAACATAGCTATACCCTTACCTGACGCACGGTTCTCGCCGGTGATCTGATCCTGGTGACAACTTGCACAGGACTGTTCGAAACTACTTACTTCCATCTTGCGTCCGATCAAGTCAAGCGCATGGCAGGACTGACACCCTTGTGGAGCTGTTTCGGAAAACTTTTCATCTTTAAAATGTTTGAATAAATGGCTGTTATGGCCAAAAACAATAC
>JBLHMH010000113.1:0-10550 GCA_047621785.1 Polaribacter sp.
AGGGTGCAAATAGACGCCACATTAACCAATGGCTTAGCGTATTCAATATCATTTTCACCTTGGAATACACCGTTCAGCAGTCAGATTACAGGTCGCGTATTCAAAGTAGAAAAACGCGTAAACGGCCTTAAACTTGGTGGTGGCGATGTTGCTGGCGATTATAGCTTAGTGCCATACACGGGCATTATGCTAAAGCGCGGGCCACCTTCAACACAGGACTACTTGACGCTAAAGCCAGGCCAGCAGATTCATAATTCCCTTGATATTACTGCTGTCTATGGTTTTACCGAGAATAGTCAGCTACGAGTCACCTATGATCGGCCTATCAATATAGGCAACAATAAATTTCGAAGCCTTACATCGAATACAATTAATTTTTATTACTGAGGCAGCGCTATGCATCGAGTCATTTTAAATCAACAGAACATTTGGGCTAGGACTGTGCAGGTGTCCGTTAAACTGCTCCTAAGCACATTAGTGGCGTTGGCATTCGCGGCTAATGCCCAAGCGGTACTTCCTGCCGGTATTAATGCTAGCGTGATTCCAAGCCAAGCCAGTTATGCTGCGAATGATACCATTTCGGTGGATGTTGCCTATACCAATGAAACAAGCCTGCCGATCAAAGTACTACGCTGGAACACTGCTTTAGAGGGTGGTATCAACGATGACTTTCTGACGATTAAACACGCTGGTACGAAACTTGCTTATACCGGACGACATATTAAACGCGCTACTCCTAGCGCGGCTGATTACGCTGTTATCCAGCCCGGCAAGACCATGACCGAAACGGTTGATGTCAGTGATGGGTATTCATTGTATGCTCAAGGCGAATATACATTGGCTTATCGCGCTTCTCGGGGTGTTAATCTCAAAACCGAGGTTCAGCAATTTAGCTTGTCGCAGGCTCGGGCCGTTGTCGTTTTTAAGCGACCCGCTAATTTCTCTTCTTGTTCGGCGTCTGAACAATCTCAAATTAATCAAGCGTTGAGTGTTGCAGAAAGCATTTCACTTACGGCTAGGGATGATCTTTCGGCAACGCCAATCTCAAAAAGGCCAGTTGCTGAACGTTATGTGAAATGGTTTGGTTCATACTCGCTTGATCGTTGGGATACGGTTCAGCGTAACTTTGACAAAATCTATGAAGCAACGGCCAGCAAAACCATTGGCTTTGATTGTGATTGCCCTGATAGCTTTTCAAATGACTATGCATTCGTAACTCCATCTGCTCCTTATTTCATCACCCTGTGTGGTGCGTTTTGGAGCGCCCCCGTGAGTGGTACAAACTCTAGAGCCGGCACAATAGTGCATGAGATAAGCCATTTCAATGTTGTTGCCGGGACTGATGACGATGCCTATGGCAAGCAAGATACGAGTGATCTTGCTGTATCCAATCCAGACGAAGCGGTGGATAATGCGGATAATTACGAGTATTTTTCCGAAAATACGCCAGTTTTGTCAATGCCTGGACCGGCCGACCTTGTTATAGATTCAAGTTCAGCTTCACCCTCAAGCCCCATTGTCAGCAGAGCCGTTACCATTTCAGGAACTATTGCGAATCAAGGCGATGACGAATCGCCTTCGACATCCCTTATTCTCAGCTTGCTGGGCGTTTCAAGCAGCCCTCAAATCGAGCAGATTGCTATTCCCACTATCGATCAGGGGGCGGATTTTAATTTTCGTCTTGTTTTCGAAGCTCCAAGCATGGCTGGTGAGTACGCCGCTGAGTTATGTGTTTCGGCTGTAGACGGAGAGTCTAATACTAACAATAACTGTTCTTCTGGGTTGTCATCGCTAATCGTTAAGGACAGACCGATTGTGGTTGCTCCGATTATTGGATTAATTCTAAATGACTAGGCAACGTCACTGACTGTCTAAGAGCTTGGTTCGAAAAGCGATATGCTTTTGTTCTAGGCGGCTGCTATACCAAATATTCTTTGTTTTGTTCTAAAAGCGTCAAGTATTCGTCTAAACAGGTACATATTTGTATACTGCTTGTGTAAACTCGCCGTCTGACTAAATTCTGGTGCTTTGCTCAGTTAACCCAAAAAACTGAGACTAAATTCATTGTTTGCGATATTTCGCCCGTGGCATACGCGGCGATATCGCTTGTCGAATTCCCAGATATAACCTCTTAATTGAAATCATGAGCCGAATATTTAATTTCAGCGCTGGTCCAGCTGCGCTCCCTGAAGCTGTTTTGAAACAGGTGCAAGCCGAATTCCTTGAATGGAATGGCACCGGCGCATCCGTAATGGAAGTCTCGCACCGCGGTAAACCATTCGTCGAGACAGCGGCTCAGGCCGAGCAGGATCTGCGAGATTTAATGGGCATCCCAGCAAATTACAAAGTTCTTTTTATACAAGGAGGAGCCACAGCCCAGTTTTCGGCTATTCCTTTAAATCTAAAATATTTGGGCTCTAAGGCAGATTACGCACTTACTGGTCATTGGGGCAAAAAGGCCATCGTCGATGCTAAGCGCTTCATTGACGTTAATGTGGTTTGTGATACTTCAGAAGAAGGCTATAAGCATGTACCAGCATTTAACGAGTGGAACTTAAGCGATGACGCTGCCTATGTTCATATAACACCAAATGAGACCATTGCAGGCGTTGAATTTGATAGCCTGCCAGAAACCGATAAGCCGATCTGCGCCGACCTGTCGTCAACCATATTGTCCCGGCCCATAGATGTATCGAGATACGGAATCATTTATGCGGGTGCCCAAAAAAATATTGGTCCGGCAGGGTTAACCATCGTGATTGTGCGAGATGATCTAATTGGTAATTTTCCTGCTGACGCCCCTCGTTTGATGGATTATCAGGTGATGGCAGATAGCGATAGCATGAGCAATACACCGCCCACCTTTGGCTGGTATCTCGCGGGCAAGGTATTTGCCTGGCTCAAAGCTAACGGCGGAGTAGAAGCGATGGGGCAAGCCAATAAACTAAAAGCGGACAAGCTCTATGGATATGTTGACGCCTCAGACGGTTTTTATACAAACCCTATAGCGATTAATAGTCGTTCTTGGATGAATGTACCGTTCATTCTGGCAAACAGCGATCTAGACGCTAAGTTTCTTGAGCAATCCCACGCTGGCGGCCTGCACGCCTTGAAAGGTCATCGCTCTGTGGGTGGTATGCGAGCTAGTATTTATAACGCAACGGGGATGGATGGTGTAGACGCCCTAATCGACTTTATGGACACGTTTAAGTCGGCCAATAGTTAAAATGCCTCGGCGTTAGGGTTTAATTATTAGACTCTGCTAAATTAAATAACCCAATCTAAAATTCAAACTAATATGTACAAAATACTTACCCTAGACAATATTTCTCAACTTGGTCTGGATCGATTGCCAGTTGCCGATTACAAAATCTCAGATGATGAGGCTACGCCCGACGCGATCATTTTGCGATCATTTAAAATGCACGAGATGGCATTACCCGCCACGCTTAAAGCTGTAGGACGAGCAGGAGCTGGGGTGAATAACATTCCTCTGGATAAAATGAGTAAGGCCGGCATACCGGTGTTCAATGCGCCGGGCGCAAACGCGAACGCGGTAAAAGAATTGCTGATTGGCAGTTTGTTTTTAGCAGCCAGAAATTTAAGCCAAGCGGTTCAGTACACAGATAGTTTGCAGGGAGACGATGCTGACCTATCTAAGTTGGTAGAAGCCGGTAAAAAGAAGTTTGCAGGTTACGAATTACCGGGCAAAACTATTGGTGTAGTAGGGCTTGGTGCAATTGGTCGCATGGTAGCCAATTCCTGCCACGATCTTGGTATGCGTGTTATTGGTTTCGACCCAGGTTTAACGGTAGACGGCGCTTGGCAGCTTTCAGCAGACGTAGAGCGCGCAAATAGTGTTGAGGAAATGCTTCCCAACGTCGATTTTTTAACAGTGCACGTACCCTTGATCGATGCTACCCGAGACTTAATTAATAGCAAAAATGTTGGTAAGTTGCGTAAATCAGCGGTGGTGATCAATTTGGCGCGCGGGGGTATAATTAATGACGAAGCAGTATGTACCGCGCTCGATGTCGGGGAATTAGCTTGCTATGTGACCGATTTCCCGACTAATCGAACCAAGCAATCGGCCAAAGTGATCGGCTTGCCGCACCTTGGTGCATCGACCAGTGAGGCAGAAGATAATTGCGCGATCATGGTCGCTGATCAGGTGAAACAGTATCTCGAAACGGGCAATATCAAAAATTCAGTGAACTTTCCGAATGTCAGCATGCCGCGTGGCAGCGATCATCGTCTAGTGGTCTCCAATGCCAATGTACCAAACATGGTTGGTCAAATTTCAACCATCATGGCCGGTGCGAATCTTAATATTCACGATATGATTAATCAGTCGCGTGGTGATATTGCTTACACCATTGTTGACCTTGATAGTGCAATCCCGCAGTCAGCGTTGGAAAAAATAAAAAAATTGGATGGCATTATGATCGCTCGAATTGTATAAAGTCATTGCAATGGGGATAAGTAGCTAGCGAGTCCATTTTTAATCATGCAGCTATAAGAGATAAATCGAGATAAACTAAATATGGACGATCAAAAATCAAACAGCCCGGACCAAACTGATGCGCCAGCAGTAGCAGATAGTCAGGAGTTGTTGGATTTACGTGTTGAGATTGATGCGTGTGACCAGCAAATTCAACTATTAATTCAAAAGCGGGTAGCAGTTGCTGCCGGTATCGCTAAAGCTAAGCTAGCCAGCGACGCCAGCGCGTCTTTCTATCGACCAGAGCGCGAAGCACAGGTGCTGCGTCGAGTAAGGGCCCGCAATAAAAAACTACGTGAAGAGCGCAATGGTCTAGTTTCTGATGATGAGATGGTCCGACTAATGCGCGAGATTATGTCAACTTCGCTAGCCGCGGAGATGCCCCTATCGGTCGCTTATTTGGGACCCGAAGGTACCTATACGCAGGCTGCGGTGATTAAGCATTTTGGCCAAGCCGTAAATAGCTTAGATGTGAAAACCATTGGTGACGTGTTTCGCGTAGTCGAACAAGGTCGAGCACATTTTGGCGTTGTGCCAGTCGAAAATTCAACTGAAGGTGTTATTACCCACACCCTGGATTGTTTTACGACTTCAAAGCTGAAGGTTTGTGGTGAAGTTCAGCTGCCCATCAATCATCAATTGTTAAGCAATGCTGATGGTCTTACGGCGGTGCAAAAAGTGTTCGCCCATCCGCAAGCCCTAGCGCAATGTCGTGGGTGGTTAGAGCGTTATTTGCCCGATGCAGAAGTGGTTGCAGCGAATAGTAATGCCGAGGCCGCAATCATTGCATCGAAGGAGCCGAAAGTGGCTGCAATTGCCAGCGATATAGCCGGTAAGCTTTATAATATCAAAGTGTTGGCCTCTGGCATCGAAGACGAACAAAACAACACCACAAGGTTTTTAATCATTGGCAGCGAAAGCTATGCCGCCAGTGGTGAGGATAAAACTACCATCATGGTTTCAACGCCAAATAAGGTTGGATCTTTGTTTGAGTTATTAAAACCTTTGTATGATGTGGGTGTTGATATGAGCCGAATTGAATCCAGACCATCACGCCAAAATAATTGGGAATACGTTTTTTTTATCGACCTAAGTGGTCATATAGATGATCCTAAAGTCGGTAAGGCGTTGGCTGAACTCGAATCAAATTCAGCGTTTTATAAGCTGATAGGCTCCTACCCCGTCGGTGTGCTGTAGTTAGAGTCTGAGAGGCTGCCCGAAAATAAGCTTTAGCTAAGCCCTATGCTTTAATATTTTCAAACCACCGCGCAACCACCAGAATATTGTGTTCTCCAAAACGCTAAGTCAAAGGTCCGAAACGGAATATGTTTAACAAAGTAGTAATAGTTGGGGTTGGATTACTTGGTGGGTCTTTGGCGCGCGATATAAGACAGCATAAGTTGGCTCGCCACGTGGTTGGCGTGGTTCGTTCGCAGAGCACTGCACAATACGCCCTAAAAGAGCAGGTGATAGACGCGGTTCAACCGCTAGAGGAAGCGCTCGAGGGTGCCGATCTGATCGTCCTGGCTACCCCAATGCAAGTCATGCTGCCGCTGCTTGCCAGTTGCGCCCACTTGATTCCAGCTGACGCAATTGTCAGTGATGTTGGTAGTGTTAAAACCGACCTTTATGCCCAATTGTCGGCGACCCAGCCTCAATTGTTGAAGCAGTTTGTGCTTGCTCACCCTATTGCAGGTGGCGAAAGTTCGGGTGTTAGTGCCTCCAGACGCGGGCTGTTTGTCAATAAACATCTGATTGTCACCAATACCAAGGAAGTCTCAATAGGCGCAGTGAAAGCTGTGTCCGAGCTATGGCAAGCCGTAGGCGCTAAAGTGGTTGCGATGAGTTTGCATGAGCACGATGCGATATTCGCAAAAACCAGTCATCTTCCGCATGTAGTTGCATTCAGCTTGGTAAACTACCTTAATGCTGAGAGCAATAGAGATCAGTTGTTCGATTTGGCTGCAGCGGGGTTTTATGATTTTACTCGCATCGCATCGAGTGATGCTGAAATGTGGAGAGATATTTGTATTACCAATAAAGACCAAGTGTTAAGCGCGCTTGATGGATATCGGGCGCAATTGGATGAAATTCGGGAAAACATTAATGCCTCTGATCAGCAAGGCATCTTAGACTATTTTGATTCTGCAAAATCTGCTCGCAACGCCGGTCTTTTTAAAAAGTCAGAAGACCAAAAAACAGCTAAGCCAGCCTGACTACGGTAAGTGTAATGATAAACCGAGCTACTAAAATTGCGTAACAAAGGTTAGAATTGCCGGTCGAGTTGGACCATTGTAAATTCATGCGCGATTTTGTTATTTTTGAGAAAATTAGTATCAAGGCCGATATAAAGTCGCTAATTCCTTATGTGGGGGTTACCAGAGTGTTTTAAAAATTAAATTAACAAGAGAATTAAAAACGAAATGAGTTCGAAATTAGTGTTTTTAAGCAAGCCAGCAAATACCCCATTACGAGGCATGCTACGGGTCCCTGGGGATAAATCAATGTCGCATCGAGCGGTAATGTTTTCGTCTTTGGCGAATGGTGTTAGCAAAATTACAGGCTTACTGGAAGGCGAAGATGTGCTGGCTACTCTGGGGGCTTTTAGAGCGATGGGTGTGACTGCGATAGGCCCAAAAAATGGCAAGCTGACCGTTACGGGCGTTGGACTGCACGGCTTACAGCAGCCTGAGGGCGACTTAGATATGGGTAACTCAGGGACCGCAATGCGTCTATTGTGCGGAATACTTGCGGCCCAAAAATTCCCGTCTAAACTGATTGGTGATGAGTCGCTTTCAACCAGGCCGATGCGCCGCGTTACGGTGCCATTGACCTCTATGGGGGCGCGTTGTGCGACAGATGATGACGGTTGCCCGCCTATCCATATACGAGGCGTTGAGACTCTTGAGCCAATTGATTACAAATTGCCGATGGCCAGTGCCCAGATTAAATCTGCGGTAATGCTTGCCGGTATGTATGCCAATGGCGAAACCAGTGTAACTGAGCCTGCGCCGACCCGAGACCACACCGAGAGAATGTTGCGCGCTTATGGTTATCCATGCGAATCAACTAAAATTAATGAACTAGCGAGCACCATTACTTTGCGCGGCGGCGGTGAGTTATCCGCCACCAATATTGATGTGCCAGGTGATATCTCATCAGCGGCATTCTTTATGGTTGCTGCATCCATTGTCCCAGGATCCAACTTAACCCTCAAACATGTTGGGATTAATCCAACTCGAACTGGCGTTATCGACGTATTGAGGTACATGGGTGCAGATATAAAATATCTCAATCCTCGAGCGGTCGGTGGTGAGCCTGTAGCTGATATTAAAGTTAAGTATGCAGGATTGAATGGCATTGATATTGACCCTAGATATGTGCCGTTAGCAATCGATGAGTTCCCCGTATTGTGTATTGCAGCGGCCTGTGCGCAGGGTATTACGCGCGTGTCAGGAGCAGAAGAGCTGCGGCATAAAGAAAGCGATCGTATTTCAGCGATGGTCACCGGGCTTCGCATCTTAGGTATCGATGTTGTCGAACACAAAGACGGCTTAGAGATTACCGGTGGTGAATTAACCGGCGGCGAAGTTGACAGCTTTCACGATCATCGAATCGCAATGGCTTTTGCTATAGCCGGCGCTAGTGCGACTGGCCCGGTAGTTATAGATAAGTGCGAGAATGTTGCGACCTCGTTTCCGAACTTTGTCGAGCTAGCCGCGAAATTAGGTTTGGAGATCGATGCCTGATTTTAAAGACCCGGATGCGGGCACCGAAACAGTAATACCAGTGCTGGCTCTGGATGGACCAAGCGGGTCAGGTAAAGGAACAATCGGACAGCTTTGCGCCCTCAATTATGGTTGGCATTATCTTGACTCAGGCGCGATCTATCGAGGTTTAGCCTGGGCCGCAAATACAGCCGGAATTGATCCAGGTGATGTCCACGGCTTAGTTAAGTTGGCGGATCAGCTAGAATTAATTTGTCACGTTCGGGCTAACGATGTTGCTCAAATTGAAGTGAATGGTGAGCTGGTCACTGATCAGCTTCGAACCGAAGAGCTGGGTGAAATTGCCTCACAAGTTGCCTCTCTAGTACCGGTGAGAAGATCATTATTAATGATGCAGAGACGCTGCCGAAAAGCCCCAGGATTGGTGGCTGATGGACGTGATATGGGCACGATTGTGTTCCCAGGCGCACAATTTAAGGTGTTTTTGACCGCCAGTGCCGAAATACGTGCAAAAAGGCGTTTTGATCAGTTGAAAGGCAAAGGTTTCGATGTTAACCTCGCGCGCCTGTTAGAGTCGATTCAAGCGCGTGATGTCCGAGATTCGAGTCGTCAAGCTTCTCCGCTGAAACCAGCTGAAGATGCTTTGATACTTGATACTTCTGATCTATCAATAGACGAAGTCGTTACGCGTATTTTGGATCATGTAAATCAACACTAAGCCCTGCGGACCGGGAACTTGGTTAAAAATACTTTTTTAAGCTTTCGACCGCAAGCGCGTTCCAAAAAGCTCATGGCTGAAGGTATAGATTGCAGTTGCTGTCTATAATATTCAAAGTTGGTAAATTGTTACTCACTGCCTGTGCTTTATTAAAACTGCTTTGATTGAATGGCGAGAAGAGTCAAAGGTAAGAGTTATGAGCGAATCATTCGCTGAAATGTTTGAAGAGAGCCTATTAAACACCGTCATGACGATTGGTGAGGTGATCAAAGCAGAAGTAGTAACATTAGACGGGGACTACGTCACAGTTACTGCAGGCCTCAAATCAGAAGCCGAAATTCCATTATCACAATTCGCTAAAATTGAAGGCGAGTACAATGTACAAATTGGCGACTTGGTTGAAGTTGTTATTGAAAATGTTGAAGATGGTTATGGTCGAACTAAACTGTCACATGACAAAGCGCGTCGCGTTCGTGTCTGGGCAGATTTAGAAACAGCACACACCAACGAAGAAATCGTTGTAGGTCAAATCACAGGCAAAGTAAAAGGCGGTTTCACCGTGTCTCTACAAAACGTCCGTGCCTTCCTACCAGGTTCTCTGGTTGATGTGCGTCCTGTTAAAGATTCTGCGTATCTTGAAAACCGAGACCTTGAGTTGAAAGTTATCAAGATCGATAAGCTGCGTAACAACGTGGTGGTATCACGTCGCGCGGTAATTGAACATGAACTTGGCGCTGAGCGCGAAGAATTGTTGAAAAACCTTGAAGAAGGCCAAATCGTTAAAGGCATCGTTAAGAACCTTACCGATTACGGTGCGTTCATTAATTTGGGCGGTATCGACGGTTTGCTACACATTACTGATATGGCTTGGAAGCGTGTTAAGCATCCTTCTGAAATATTGGAAGTGGGTCAAGACATCGAAGCTCGTGTATTGAAGTTTGATAAAGAGAAAGCACGTGTTTCTCTAGGTATCAAGCAGATGGGCGATGACCCATGGAAAGATCTAGCGCGCCGCTTCCTAGTTGACACTCGTCACTATGGTAAAGTTACTAATATCACTGATTACGGTGCTTTTGTTGAGTTAGAAGACGGTGTTGAAGGTTTGGTTCACGTTTCAGAGATGGATTGGACTAACAAAAACGTTCACCCAAGCAAAATCTGCCAAGTTAATGATGAAGTAGAAGTGGTTATCCTTGAGATTGACCCAGATCGTCGTCGTATTTCATTAGGTATGAAGCAATGTAAAGCCAACCCCTGGGATAGCTTTGCTGAGACTCATAAGAAAGGCGATAAAGTTTCTGGCAAGATCAAATCAATCACTGATTTTGGTGTATTCATCGGTCTTGATGGCAACATCGACGGATTAATTCACTTGAGCGATTTGTCTTGGGAAGAAGATAGCGACGAAGTAATTCGTAACTACGCGAAAGGCGATGAGCTTGAAGCGGTTGTACTTGCAGTAGATTCTGATCGCGAGCGTATCTCATTAGGCGTTAAGCAAATGAGTGGCGATCCATTCAGCGATTTCGTTGCTGCTCACAGCAAGGGTTCTGTTGTCCAGGGCGTGGTTAAAGCGACTGATACACGTGGTGTGACAATTACT
>JBLHMH010000114.1:0-10333 GCA_047621785.1 Polaribacter sp.
TGTTGAGTATCGGTGACTGCCCACAACACAAAGACCCCTGCATATTCAGCGCTGGTTATGTACTGCTTGGCACCATTGATCACCCACTCGTCGCCCTCTAAAACCGCAGTGGTTTTCATGCCAGATGGGTCTGAACCTGCATTGGCTTCAGTCAAACAAAAGCCGCCAGCGGGATACTCACCGCTGCAAAGTTTGGGTAGGTATTTCTTTTTCTGTTCTTCAGAAGCCACCGCTTCAATCACCTCAGCAACCATATTGGTTACTGACATAGTTACTGCAGTAGAAGCACACGCCTTAGCAACCTCAGTTATCGCTAAGCTGAACGCAACAGTGCCCGCGTTGGCACCACCATACTGTTCGTCAACATTTAGACCCATAAACCCCAGCTTGGCCAACTTTTTCAAGTTGGCCAGAAAGAGATCGCGATCACCTTGCTGGTCTAGCTTTGCTGCTATTGGTGCTAACTCAGTCTGCGCAAATTTGCAGGCCATATCTTGAATCATGACCTGATCTTCAGTTAGGGTAAGGTCCATCGTTTATCTCTCTCTCAAAGTATGCAATGCACAGTTATACCGATATGCGGTCTACCATTAAGATTATGGTAGACCGCAAATGCTAACGGATAGTCAAGCGTAAAACCGCCTGGGTGTACTCAAAGATAAATGTGATCAGTTATCGACGATCACGTAATTGGTCAATATTGAAGATAGCATTTGTCATTCCGTCTAATTTTTCGTCCCAATCAGAGTCAATCGTAATAACAGTTGAACGTTTGTTTCTAGCATTAACAATTAAGGCGGATCTATATTGTGCCCGACCGGTTGTTGGCTCCCAGTCACGTGAGTCATCCCATATACGCCATAAATCACCATTTCTGTCATCCATTTCCAGAAACTGCGAATAATAAAGCTCTTTATCCACCCAGACCCGTTTTTTGGAATATTGATAGGTTTCTGTGAGATCGGTAATTTCATAGAGCCAAGTCGGGCGCACTTCCATGTCGACAATCCCCGACATATTACAGGCATCCTCTGCAATTCGGTATGGATCATAAACATTACCAACTTCTGGAACTGCAAGAATGGTAGCGTCCTTAATCTTTGTATACTCGAATTTCCGTCGATCCGTTTTGAACCAATTTGAACGCCAATCATCCCAGGTGAGCTCAAGTCCCGGAGCGATAGGGTCTTGACCATTTGTTCCTGTAAGCGACCGCGTGCGGCGAAGCGACGGTATATAAAGCTTGAAATCATCATCTTTATCGGCATCAGCAAACCGAAGTCTCACACCCGCGAGACCACGAACATCGCGCGGAGATTTGATTAACAGCGCACCTGCTTCTGTTATACCTTCAAAGCCTTTCACATTACCGAGTGGCGCAGCACTCACACGTCCTGCCATTCGGCGCCAAAAAATATTCGCTTTATATAGTCGTTCGAGTTTATTATTTTCAGCACAGGCCGCCATATTGATCGGATCAAAGTACAGATCGTCAGCGCCAACACCGTGGGCATTAAACAGCCAATTTATTTCTTCACCATTTTTAGGATCAGTAAAGGGTAGGCCTGCTTCGGTTAAAAACCCGTGCTCACCATTCTTGTCACGAAGCTCTCCCTTTTCGTTAATGGTGAACGGATCTGGTCCAAGCTTCTTGGTTGCGTCCAATCGTGCTTTTTGCATGTAATAATGCGACGTTGGAACAACACGGATACCTTTGATCGGCATCCAATCAGATGTTAAACGGTCCATCCAATATTGGGGCAAGTAATCCTTCGCCCACGGCAGTGAATCAATATTTTCTTTGGTGATAATTAGACCAGGCTTCAGCTCCGCAGGGAGTGTTTCTTGCGCCAGCAAAGACGATGCGGTATATCCGCGGAAATCTTCCCATTCTTTAGCAAGCGCCCTTGTTTCTGCATTGTCGATTGCAGCAGCCCAGGCAGCATGTTCGGGCAGCCCGGATTCAGCGGCAAAAGATTTCCAATTATCAATCCATTCATCTCCCGCATGTGCTGTAGAGGATATCACCCCCAAAACCGCAGCGGTTAGGAAGGTTCCCAACATCGTTTTTAGTTTAGAAAAATTCATTTGTAATCTCCTTAAAGATAAGGTTGCACCAGACGTGACGCCCGGCATAGAGTTTAAAATTGGTATGTGACAGAAAGCTCGACATAGTCGGAGTTCTCGTACAAAGCGAGCAGTCCACCTTCGGTCTCGCCTGAAAATGTCCCTATTTCAAGCCTTGTAAGCAATTTATTTTGGAACGCTGGAAAGTCCACTCTTTGTCGATAAGCAAATGCATCTTTGCTAAGATCCCAAATGGCCAGTCCGCCCAGTGTCACTCGATCGTTAAACAATCCAATTGCATAAGTTTGGGTGAAATATTGTTGGTTTTTTTCAACATCTAACAATGCATACGGTGCTTGAAACAACAGATCATCATGATCTTTAGTATGAATATTGAAAAACTGCGAGGTCAAGAAAATTGAACTCCGTTGCGTTGTCCATCCAGGCACCCATAAATTGAAATCGAATCCAATGACGGTGGATATTTGATCACGGTGCGTGACCGTATCCGCTTTAGTTCCAATTAGCGCTGGGGTGCCGATTGCTACTTGTCCTGGTATAAAAGGATCATTTATAACCTGACGGTTAAACGCTTTGTCGAATTCATAAGTTGCCTCTAATCGAAGTACCGGGGACACCTGTTTGCGTCCAAACTTCCACTCGCTCATATCTCGGGTAAACGAAAAACCAATAGTTTTTTGGCGTTCTGTATAATCTAATTCAAAATCCGCAGTTACTGAGCAAGGCTGTCCACCAGCACCGGGGTTTAGAATATCTAAACAGCCAAATGGAATCAGTGGAAAATCGCCCGGAGCGGCTGTTCCACCGGCAAGGGATTGCAAGAAATCAACATATTGACCGGGTGCATGTATGGCGCCGACGGTCGTTGCAAGATCAAGCGGCACGTTCGCAACTGACGCTGCCGAGTCATTGACAAATGACCCAACGTGCAGAGTTGAACCTGTGTTCACGACAACAGGTAAGTCTTGATACCCGTAGAACCCGTTTAGTGTAGCTTCACCACCAAACGCGCCAAATTTCAAACGCGCCCCTATTTCCTGATTGTCCCAATCTTTCACTTCGCGCTCGGCTAGACGAGCACCGAGGAAGGGCATCCCAAACCCAGATTGACCTTCAACAAGTTGCGGGAAAGGGAATCCAAAACCGCCGCCTGACGTTCGACTGTTCAGTGTTGGGTTATTGATCACGATTTCTGAATGGCGAACTTCGGGAATATAAATGAGTTCCAGTGATGGGTTTTTCATTCCTATCGCTTCGAATGGGGCCGCTAAACCGAGTTGTGTCAAATCAGCGGTAAGAGCGGCTGTCCAAGCCGGTATCCTGATTTCATCGGTATCAGCAAAGAACGTTCGTTGCCGCAGATCTTGCGCATTAAGAATGTCTAGCAATCTAAGGCCATCTGCCTGCCCCCACCCCCGTTGAAATTTACCGAGTTTCAGAGACAGCGAATCCTCGTCGTTGGTAAACCTTATCGACAATTCACGGAGAATATCGTCATCAAAATCGTCTAAACGATCAATCTCGACACCTGATCCATCCCCTGAAGTCTGCATGCTAAATCGATCTCGAAAGGCGCTCTGCGGAGATGTGAAGTCCTGTAACGCTGGATATCTATGATCACCATCATCCAGATCGTAAAACAAATCGCCCCTCAGCCAGAGGTCTCCAATAACCGTAATATTATTATTCGGCGTCCACTCCGCCTGCAGCTCAACAACGTATTGTGATGGACCCCATCCACTAGCCGAATCATCAAGACCATCAAAATGCGCACCTACACCTTGTTTTATGCGCCCCCCAATCCAGAGTTCTTCAGGCAAGTTTAAAGCTTCTGATAAACCCTGGGCATTAACAGGAACTGCGATAAGCCATGCCACCAAGGAGATCGAGACTCCGGCGATAAGTTTTTTAAACCCATTCGTGATCTGCGTGCTTAGTTTGAACGTTGTACAATTCATTTGAGTTTCCTCTTTCTTGTTTATTGTTAAATTAATATTTTCTGACCAATCTTTATCGAATTCAAGATGGTCAGGTAAGACACTTCATCCGTCGTTGGATAAAGTCCGATTTTGTTGCCTGCAAACAAGCCATTTCATTAGTCAAATTGAGTCTCCTATCTTCGATGATTGTTCACGGAAATTGTCGTTACAGTTAAACCCTTTCGGTTTTAGAATTTTGATAGCGGCTGGAACGATCGTGATTGCACCTAACATGTTGAAACCTAATATAATCGCTAGAAGAAGCCCCATTTCTGCCTGAAAGCGAATCGGTGATAGGAAATACCAAGGCAAAAGCGGCAATATCATTGTCATTGCCGTAACAATAACTGCGACGCCTGAGGTGTTGAAAGCACGGCTTGACGCTTTGGTGAAATCGAGCCCGCGCCTCATTTCTTCGCGTATGCGATCTGCCATGTAAATGCTGTAGTCGACGCCACGACCTAACCCCAAGGCGGCGAGAGGAAGCGTATTCAGATTCATCCCTATATCCAGGAGCGTCATGACGCTCATAGTGATGTAATGCGATGTCGCCAAAACAAAAATCACAATGACGCCCAACTTCAAGGATCTGTAAAGCCAAAAAAGATTGAATATAATGATCATAATAATCGCGTACAGCAGCCGGCCTTCTTTCAACTCAACCTCATCGTTAATCGCCTTAACGAGCCCGATTTGGCCACCAGCAAATTTAATGACTGGCTCGCCTTCCTTAAAGGTATAATTGTCTACAAACTCATTCCCATACTTCATCAGCTCATTGACGGTTTCTGCGCTATGTTCACTGGTGAATATGGACATTTTGCCAATATTCCATTCCGGATTCGTATAGGCAGCAAAGTCGCCCGGCTCACCGCCAGACCTAAACATATAGATATTGAAGCCGACTTCAGCCGTAGTATCAGGAAGAATTTGATAGGACGGATCGCCTTCCCAGAGTGCCATATTGATATTTTTTATTATTGGAGTCAGGCTAGATGCCGGGGTTGCCGGCAATACTCGTTCATAAATATATCGGTCAAACGCCTCTGACTGGTGATAAAGATCAGGCCGCAGCATGATCTGTTCATCACCCGAAAAATACGCCTGCAAAACATCCGTTCCAATCCGGTCATAATTAGAATTGATAGAACCAATGTCTTTGTTATACCGTGCATCGGGCCATAGAATGGGGCTCCCTACAGCATCACCGATTTTCAAATTCTGGGAGATGAAAAACCCGCCAAATAACAAGATAAAGAAACCTGGCAAGAAGATGTTACGTGACATTTTCGCACCAAAAACCGACGCAAAAATGGGTTGAAAAGGAAGAGTGGTTTTATAACTTACGGGCTTTTTCAATAAGCTCATAAAGGCGGCGGCTACAACTATTCCCGGCGTTAGCGTTAGCAACCAAATCGTACATATAACAGCGAGTGATTGTATGGATGGAATTGCGACGAGCGCTAGCACAGTAAAGCCCGCTGCGTCAGTTATTACTGCTGCAGTACTTGGAAATAGCAGCCTTTCTAACCCTAATCGCACCCCCTCTTTCATGTCTTTGCCATCATCCAGCTCATCAAATACCCGAGAGACGAACTGCACCGAATGCGACAACACAGTGGCAAACACAAAAAATGGCAATAACAGCAGTAACGGGTCCATGTTGTAACCCGTGAAACCGATGACACCAAACCCGAGTACAGTTACTGAAAAAGCAACGACCATCGGGACGACTACGCCCACCCAGGTTCTGAAAAACAGATAGAGAATGATCCCGATAACCAGAACTGAAACCGCGAAGATCAGGATCATGCTTGGTAGTTCTTTTTTCACGACACCCAGTAAAATAGGCCGGCCAACGATCGACAATTTTATCGTGTCATCTTCATATTCGGCACGTATATTCTCAGTAAAGTCCACCAAGTCGGCGGTATCTACAGTGTCCTCAAACTCAGCCGCGATCATCAGGGACTTCTCATCCAATGAAATTAAATAGCCATTGAATTGGCCGCGTATCAGCAGCCTGAATTTCTCCATTTCGGCGTCGGTACTAGGAAGGTTTGGCCACATTATTGGATTGACAACAATTTGCCCTTGTGCCCCGAAGACCGCCCGTGTTTTTCTTAGATTGACAGCCTCAAATAAAGCTTGGCGATTTGCATCATGAAAGTAAAAAGCATCTGAAATTTTCTTGTATTTCCCCAAGAAATCTTTGTCGTAAACTGTGCCGTTCTTGTTTTCGACCATTACCAGAACAGTGTTTACGCCACCGAACTTATCGCTGAATTCTTCGTGTAATTTCACATTTCCATGCTTTGACGGAAGCATCTCAGTCAGCGATACGCGAATCGTTAATCCTGAGACCGCAAAGTAACCGGCTATTAGTGTGACAGCGGCCCCAATAATCAGTATGGCCACGCGGTACTTCATGACCGATGCTGCAATTTGTTTAACCACAGCTACACCTATTTGCGAAATTGAACTCGCGATCAAATCCATTTTCTTGGAGAATTACCATTTGATCGACCCCATCATTTGTGTGGTCGCAGTATCAAGGGTCATCGCCACGCCACCAGCACCGACCAAAAAGTATTTCGTTCCTGAAATAGGTGCGGCGCCCATGAAATATAAATAATCTCGATCGGGGCGATCGATTTCAATGGTGTTTAGCTCATTGCCATTTTTAATCGTTAGAATATTGGCAAGACCGACCACAATACCCTCGCCGTTTTCGTTAGCAGTAATATCAAAGAAGTGCTGATCTACGCCTGAATTTAACAGTTCGACTCGTACTGGATCTTCGCCCTCAGGGACGCTGAGCCTATCAACTCCGTCCGAATGAACGCGTGCCACAACACCATCAAGCCCTACCGCAAATATTGAATCGCCAACTTGTTCAATTTCAGTGAATGTCGCTTTAAAGTCTGGTGATGAGATAATCTTCCAGGTATGACCTCTATCGACTGTTTCCGCAATGACACCAAACTCGCCAACTAACATAGCCTGGGATTCACTCAAAACGGCCAAACCATTTAAGCGCGGCAAATCACGCCCGCCAAAATTGCTCAGGTGTTGATTGACCCAAGTTTCGCCGCCGTCGTTGGTATGCAATATGGTTCCCTCATGACCGACAGCCCAACCGATGTCTGCATTGAAGAACTTGATGTTGCGTAAATTAATTTGATTGTCATCTAAATAGCGGGTCTCCCAAGTGCTGCCACCGTTATCGCTACTCATAATGCGACCACGATGCGTTACCAGCCATCCATGGTCTTTGTCTAAAAACTGTATACGGCGAATAAGATCGGTGTTAGGCAGAGGAATATGGGTCCAGTTTTTTCCGCCATCAATGGTTTTTAAAATAGTGCCGTAATACCCGGCGGCCCATCCAAATTGTGTGTCAACGAAGTCAACACCGAACAAATTGTCTGGAACCAAGCGAACACGATCATCGCCATCGTGAGAAATATTTGACTGAGAATTCACCACCGCCAACGTTGACCGACCTTGCACCTCATCAGCCACCCACACCACAGCGACCACCACAGCGACAGTAGATAAGAAAACGGCCCCTAGATTGATGTGGCGACTAATGCCCTTTGCGATCATCTTAAGTTCCCCAGAAAATTCGTTTTCATTTTTGCTTTTATATGTTTTTTTAGTAGGCATCGCAGTGGACGATTTGCCTAGCCAGCCGATTTAACTTTGGTAGGTTTATAATTGACCGGCGTTAGTCCAAAATTTTGATGTATGGCGGGATCCTCGGCGATTATTTCCTCGTATTTGAGATGCCAGATTTTGATGTAGTTGTAGAAGGGCGCGGTTGGGTAAAGGTGATGAATAAGATGATAGTTCTGAAACACAAACAGAGGTGTCAACAACCATTCCCAGCCCTGTCTGATTGTTGTGGCCTGATATTCGTTTTCTTGCGCCGTTACTTCGGCAGGATGATGAGGTAGAAACACAAAAACCAAAGCAACGAGAAACAATCCGATGCGAGATGCCAATATCCATAAAAACAGCACCTCCATGCCGTAGCCAAAATAGGTCAAGGCCGCAATCCCTGTTAGAAAAATGCTTGCTTGTAGTGTCAGTGCACGTGAGTGGCGTTGCTTCTCTTTACCACCATCGCGAAGAAAAATGTACAAGTAGTACAAATCGAAATTAGGCCAGCGCAAAAGTATGTCCCACCACTTTGCATCGTGGATAAAGTTATCTGGGTCTTGGTCACTGCTGGTAAACCGATGGTGTTGAAAATGCGCCCACCGTGCGATTTCAAGAGGAGCAGCTGGTATTAGAAGTAGCAGGGAGATTCGGCCGAAGATCTCGTTGAAGCGACTATTGCTGGAAACATTACGGTGCAATGATTCATGCATGATGGTGAACAGCAAATAGAGACCGATCCCGTTTGCCACCATGGCAACCCACAGCGGAATACCTCCGGAAAGAGCCATACTTGATGCACCGACAATTACCAAAAGGCCAAGTAAGAAAAGGCCTACCGCAGGCCAAGACATGGATGGAGTTTGTTTGAGTTCACGAAAATACTTCTCTTTGCTGGGCAAACTAAAGGTGCTTTCTGAATGTGTCATATTCGTTTTCTCTGTGTCATGTGGCTTTCTTCATCGGGGCAGTTAACAGTCGATGACCCTGCTTCGCTACGCGCATGAATGCCAGCTAAGTTTTATTGCTGTGTAGCGTCTCTTGAGAAGATAGTGTTCCAAGCTGCACAATTTAGGTACCAACTAAAGTTGGTTTTAAACCAAACTAGTTCCACGGTTTCGCTAATAGCTACTGAAATTCGATTCGATTCGATGTCAATACCGATTTATGTGTTGATGGCACTTCAAGTAAAGGGGGAGGAATACTGCGGACACCGAAAAGTCTGAGATAAAACAAATCGAAGTAATCTAAAGCGTTTGGGCCCGCAGAACATATAGGCTAAAATCTGAGAAATATCGATCCAGCATCGGCAATGGTGAGATCGCCCGTGTATTACGTAGCCTTTGCTTGGTCGCTCGGATGCTGGTGTGATCGCACTGCGTAAAATAGCAGTCGCCGGTTCAAGGTGAACACATTAACAGTGAGTCAAATGAGCGGTCTTAGATTGCTATGTGATTAATAGGCGAGCAAGAAAAACGTGGAAAGCACTTAGCGCTATCCAACCACACCCTCTGCTTTTAGCCTTGTAATCTCCACTTGATCCAATCCTACATTCAGTAAAACATCATCACTATGCTTACCTGTTTTTGGTGGTAAGCCCGCGCGAGGCTCACTACGACTGAACTTGGGTGCCGGTGCCGGTTGCACAACTCCCCCTATGTTCAAAAACGTTTCACGGGCGACGTTGTGCGGATGTTTAACCGCCTCCGAAAATTTTAGCACCGGCGCAAAACATGCATCTGTACCCTCAAGTAGTTCACACCACTGATCGCGTCGTTTTTCGAGAAACAAATGTTCCAATATCTTCTTGCCTTGAGGCCAAAAATCGCGATCCCATTGTTGAGCAAAAACGGAGCTTCCCTCAAGCTCAAGCCGCTGAATCAACTCTTTATAAAACAAAGGTTCGAGTGCACAAATAGTGATGTACCTACCATCGGCACAGGCATAGCAGTCATTCCAAGGGGCAGCGCCATCGGCCCAACCCGAACCAGGTTGGTCATCAATCTGATCTGTGTTGTGCATAAACCAGAGGAGTGAGGTTAAATAGGCGGAGCCGTCGGTAATGGCCGCATCAATTACCTGACCTTGGCCAGTGCGCTGAGCGTGAATCACTCCACACAAAATTCCGCAAGCCAACACCATGGTACCGCCACCGATATCGCCGATCAGCGTAAGCGGTACGCTTGGAGTTTTACCCTCACGAGCAGCATAGGCTAGCGCGCCAGAAACGCCGATATAATTGGGGTCGTGCCCGGCCGCGTGGGCCAATGGGCCGGTTTGCCCCCAACCCGTCATTCGGCCGTATACCAATTTTGGATTTCGATCTAAACAAATGTCCGGGCCAAGACCAAGCCTCTCCATAACGCCTGGCCGAAAGCCTTCAATCAGCACATCGGCGTCCGCTATCAGTGTTAAGACAAGCTCAACGCCCTGCTCAGACTTTAAGTCAACCGCAATGGAGCGCTTGCCCCGATTAAATATCTTTTTCTCACTGTCATCGTTATCAGCAAACCCTTTGGCCGCATTGGCATTTGGCTGTTTGCGCTCGATCAAGATAACCTCAGCCCCCATATCGGCCAATAACATACCGCAACATGGAGCTG
>JBLHMH010000115.1:0-10248 GCA_047621785.1 Polaribacter sp.
CGTTCGGATTAGCCGGATACGTTTTGGCAGGTGAGCCCTGATAATCTATGTAACGCATGGCTAGTAATTCATTAGCCCCTGTCTGCATTGATGCGTCTTCGAATTCCGCTCTGCCTTCTCCATGCGCCACCACAATTGGCATTTTAGAACCTTGCATGCCTTGCAACAATACTGAATTTGTTTCGACAATCTCTGCTTGCACAAACCGCGCTTCATACTGCTCAGACGCATTACGCACAAAGTGTGGCCAATGCTCTGCTCCTGGAATAATTGATTTTAGGTTGGACATCATCTGGCAGCCATTACATACGCCTAAAGCAAACGCATCCTGACGATTGAAGAAGGCTTCAAACTGGTCTCGAACTCGGTCGTTAAATAGCACCGACTTTGCCCAGCCCTCGCCTGCCCCCAAAACATCGCCATATGAAAAACCGCCACAAGCGGCCAAACCTTGGTAATCATTTAGGTCAACTCGTTGATGGAAAATATCGGTCATGGTGACATCCACTGCAACGAAGCCTGCTTGACTAAATGCCGCTGCCATTTCCAATTGACCATTAACACCCTGCTCTCGCAGAATTGCAACTCTAGGCTTTAGCCCTCCTATATAGGGAGCACTAATATTATGGTTTACGTCATAACTTAAATCCACGAATAAACCAGTGTTCTTTTGATCCAGTAGTGAGTCATATTCCTGTTGCGCACAGTCAGGATTATCACGCATCTTTTGCATCTGATAAGTTGTCTCTGACCAAACTCGATGCAAGTCAGTACGCGAGCACGACAACAGCGACTTGCCATTAAAGGCGAGTGAGATGCTATCACCGTTTACCGGTCGTCCTATTTCATGCATATGAGCATCCAGACCAAAACGAGCTATAACCTCTGCAACAGCAGCCCGATTCTCATCTTTTATCTGCAGCAGCATTCCTAACTCTTCGTTAAAAAGAGTGTTGAAGGGATCAGAATCTTTAGCAGACACCTGCAACTCTAAACCACAGCGGGACGCAAAAGCCATTTCCAACACAGCAACAATTAATCCACCATCAGACCGATCGTGATAGGCGCTAATCAGGTCTCGCTTGAGTAATTCTTGAGCCGCGAGGAAACCACGCTTTAGTAAATCTGCTTCATCGACATCAGGGGTAGTCTCACCGACTTGGTTAAATACTTGAGCCAATGCAGAACAAGCAAGACGTTGTTGACCGCCAGATAAATCTAGAAGCACTAACTTTGAAATATTGAATGGTTTAGATAGTTCTGGGGTTAAGGTCTTGCGTGTATCGTCGACCGGTGCAAATGCACTTATCACGCAGGAAACAGGCGACGTGACGCTGCGTTCGGCATTGTCCTGGTCTCGCCAAACGCTCTTCATAGACATAGAGTCTTTGCCGACCGGAATTGCGATACCAAGGGCTGGGCATAACTCCATGCCGACCGCCTTTACCGTTTCGTACAGCGCCGCGTCATCGCCAGGATGCCCTGCAGCAGCCATCCAATTAGCCGATAACTTAACGTCGCTTAAGCTGCGAATATCAGCGGCGCATAAATTAGTTAGAGCCTCACCAATTGCCATACGGCCACTAGCCGGCGCATTGATTGAAGCCAATGGGGTTCGCTCACCCATCGACATAGCCTCACCACTAGTACCGGTATAAGACGAATTAGTTACTGCTACATCCGATACTGGTACTTGCCATGGACCGATCATTTGATCTCTGGCTATCATACCGCCGACACTACGATCACCAATAGTGACTAAAAATGTTTTATCCGCGACTGCAGGAAGAGCCAATACTCGGCGCAGAGCATCTTCAAAACTGACGCCGTCAAAGTCTAAGGGTATGCAATTGGGTATTAAGCTGCTTACATCACGAAGCATTTTGGGCGTATTGCCAAATAGGGTTTCCATTGGCAAATCTATCGGGGTCTGCTGGCGTGCTAACCCTTCATCAAAATGGCTATCCTCTAATATCAACACTTCGTCATCTGTGGCTTGTCCAACAACACAGTAAAGGCAACGCTCGCGTTCACAAATAGCTCTGAATTCTTGTATTCGATCAGGCGCGACTGCCAAGGTGTAGCGCTCTTGTGCTTCATTGCACCAAATCTGCATTGGCGTCATGCCCGGCTCATCATTGAGGACTTCACGCAAACTAAATCGACCTCCGCGGCCGGCATCACCTACCAGTTCAGGCAATGCGTTACACAAACCACCTGCGCCAACATCGTGAATCGAAATTATCGGATTCGTTTCGCCTTTAGCCCAGCAGGAATCGATAACTTCTTGGCAGCGGCGTTGCATTTCTGGGTTGCCGCGCTGAACCGATGCAAAATCTAACTGCTCTGAACTTTTACCAGATGCCACGCTTGATGCAGCGCCACCGCCCAAGCCAATTAACATTGCTGGGCCTCCAAGAACAATAATGTACGAGCCATCAGGAATAATACTTTTGGTTACGTGTTGACCTCGAATATTACCCAGACCACCAGCTAACATTATAGGTTTGTGATAGCCCCTGACATCGTCGGGTGATGAAATTGCTTGTTCGTAAGTGCGAAAATAACCTGCAATATTCGGCCGCCCGAATTCATTATTAAACGAAGCGGCGCCAATGGGGCCTTCGAGCATTATCTGCAATGGCGAAGCGATACGTTTCGGTTTCGCTTCTGGACGCTCCCATTCGCGCGGCGCTTCAGGCAATCTCAGATTAGACACTGAGAATCCGTTCAAACCCGCTTTGGGTTTCGACCCCCTGCCAGTGGCTCCTTCATCTCTAATCTCGCCACCTGATCCGGTTGCGGCGCCAGCAAACGGTGAGATTGCGGTTGGGTGATTATGGGTCTCTACCTTACACAGGATATGTATGTCTTCTTCGACACTTTGGTATTCATGAGTTTCCGGATCAGCAAAAAATCGCTCACCACTAGATCCTACTAGGACAGATGAATTGTCGGAATACGCAACCAGCGTTCCTGCAGGGTTTTGAATATGGGTTTCGCGAATCATTCTGAATAAAGAATGCGGTTGCTCGACAGAATCAATAATCCAATGTGCATTAAATATCTTATGTCGGCAATGTTCAGAATTTACCTGTGCGAACATCATTAATTCGACATCCGTAGGATTTTTATTTAACAATTGATATTGTTCTACTAAATAGTCAATCTCTTCTTCAGTCAGCGCCAAGCCTAGATTGGTGTTGGCAGCAACCAGGGCAGCTCTACCCTCCGCTAATAAAGGTACTTCAAATAGTGGCTGCGGCACTTGCTCCTTGAACAGCTTAGCCGCCTGGGTCAAATCCAAGACGATTGATTCCGTCATAGGATCGTGCAGGTATTGAGCGATTTCGCCTAGCGTGGCGTCGTTCAGTTCGCTTACAGATTTTATGTAAAAGGCTATTCCACGCTCAACTCTAGCAATTTTTGCAAGACCACAATTTTTGGCAATATCGGTAGCTTTAGTAGACCATGGCGAGATAGTGCCAAATCGAGGAACAACAAAAATTCGCTGTCCGCTATGCTCAACCTCTGCCATTTTTGGTCCATAGCGAAGCAAACTCTCCAATTTGGTGAGCTCGGCTTCGGTTAATTGAGTCGGCTGATCAGCATCTGACTCATCCTTGAGCTTTACTAGATGTTGATACTCAGTGTCTATTTGTTGCACATCACAATGCTGTACTTGAATAGTCGCTAAGAGTTTTTCTATTCGAAAACTAGAATAGGCTTGACTGCCACGCAATCGAAACATACTGGTTCCTAATGAATTTGGGTTTGTCTAAACAGTAGTCGTCTAAACAATCTTCCCGCCCGAAGGCTGATTACAATTTGATGAAAATGCCATTCGCTAAACTCGTGACCAAACAGAAATCACTGTAATAATGCTCATTAACAAAATATTTACAGGGAGTGCTTATAAAACTAGGCCTATTCGAGCTGCGACTTGTTCATAAGCTTCTACGACACCACCTAAACCTTTGCGAAAGCGATCCTTATCTAATTTTTCACGTGTTTCTGCATCCCAAATACGACAACCATCTGGGGTAAATTCATCGCCTAAATAAATTCCTGTCCCCTGACGACCGAACTCGAGCTTGAAATCTACCAATATCATGCCTGCATCAGCGAACAATTTACTCAGAATAGTGTTCACTTTAAAAGTGCGCTCTTTCATCACTTCAACAGCTTCTTCATCAGCCCAACCAAATGACTTAATGTGATACTCATTAATCATGGGATCGTGCAGAGCATCGTTTTTCAGAAAAAATTCAAAGGTAGGTAGGGTCAAATCAATGCCGTCTTCTACTCCCAAACGCTTGCAGATAGATCCTGTTGCGATGTTACGGACCACACATTCAATTGGAAACATATCCAGGCGACGCACTAACGCTTCGTCGTCAGACAACAACTCGAGAAAGTGTGTTGCGATGCCGTTCTCTTCGAGATGCTCCATGATGAACGCATTGAATTTATTATTGACCATGCCCTTTCTATCGAGCTGTTCAATTTTTTCGCCATCGAACGCCGATGTATCATTGCGAAAATGTAAGATCAGGGCATCTACTCGATCACTGGTAAAAACTGACTTTGCTTTGCCACTATAAAGTTCGTTACCACGCTGCATGATATCTCCAGAATATTTTTTAAAAAGGTTTTGAAATTTAATATGTTTTAAATTCACACGTCAGCAATCATAATCAATGAAATGCTTTCGTTTGGTTATTTGTTAAGTAATCTTGCAAACAAGGCTTTACTATCAGCAGATGCGTATTCGGCGCCACTGCGATTAAGTAGTTTCACCTGGGTTGCTGATCGACCGCTTACTAACAACAATGAACAATGTTCAGTTGGCTTGGGTTTCTTAGCGAAAGGTGACCATCGACTGCCTTTGACAGAACTCGCTGATTTCGCTTGCAATGACGTACAACCAATAGAAAAGCGCTTCGCAGTCTTGCTGCGCGTATGTACTGTGATGCCGGAATGTTTGAGATTTTCACTCAGATAATTCCATGAGGCATCCAAGCCAGCATCTATTTTTAACCTAGCGATGTCACCACCCAACTCGACAACTCGAGCGTTAGTAACTGCCGATGCATTTATCGGAGCTTTTACTTTGACAGAATCGCTAACTAACTGATCGGACGAACCTTTATCAATTACAGCCTGTTGAGTTGATTGCGGTGCAGAATCAACTTCTGAAAAATTTGACGGGGCTTTTGAAGGCTTTTTCAAAGGAGGCAAGGAAACCGCATTACGGTATTCTGCACTATCATCTGCGGTGATTACTGTCTTACTGCCGCCGCAGCCAATAAGCACACTTGCCAGCACTAATAAGCCAGCGGTTCTCATAACTCGTATACTCATCGCGAATTTGTTCATCAAAGTCTGATCCTGAATTAATTATGTTAGGGAAGATTAAATCGTATTATTTTAAGCCCAAGAGCTAATCAGCGCGATTATAAAGTTGTTCGGCTTGAGATGCACTCAATAACCGAAATGAGCCCGATAATCGCAAATTTTGGTGACTAAAAAACCGAAGAACCGATATCTATAACGCCCTACTAGAAAGGTGCCATCGCCCGGGAAAATAAGCAATCAAGGCCAAAGTCACTACTACTCAAACCGAATCAATCTAATAAACATCTGCTTTGGACATAGCCACATCAATTAAATTCTGATTCTCAGCGGCGAGTTTGGTCAGCGGTAAACGTAGTACGTTAGCGCCAAAACCCAATTTTGAAACGGCATACTTGACTGGAATCGGGTTCGACTCTACAAATAAGTCTCTATGCAAGTCCTGCAGCGCTAAATCTAAGGCGTCAGCAGTGGCAAAGTCGCCTCTTAGTGCTGCGGCACACATCTCATGCATTAGTTTAGGAGCAACATTTGCGGTAACCGAAACATCTCCACGGCCGCCCAACTTAATCAGATCTAATGCGGTCGCATCATCACCCGATAGGATGCTGATACGGTCACCACACAAATCAATCAATTGTTTACCACGCTGCAAATCACCAGTAGCGTCTTTACAGCCAACTATATTGTCGATATCGGCTAGACGAGCGATGGTCTGATTAGACATGTCTGCAACGGTTCGGCCTGGCACATTATACAAATATTGCGGGATAGGGACGGCGTCGGCAATTGCTTTAAAATGCTGATACATTCCCTCCTGGCCGGGTTTATTGTAGTACGGCACCACCAGTAAAACTGCGTCAGCATTCAAACTATGCGCTTGCCTAGTTAGGTGAATGGCTTCGCGTGTCGAATTTGCACCAGTACCTGCAATAACCGGAATACGACCGTTAACACATTTAATCGTGTATTCGACAATCTGCAAATGTTCATCGACATTTAGCGTCGCCGACTCACCCGTTGTTCCTACCGATACAATACCATCTGTTCCACTGGTGATATGATGCTCGATCAATCTCGTTAGGGCTTTATAATCAACGCTTCTATCAGCGGTCATTGGCGTGACTAGCGCTACGATACTTCCTTTAATTTTTTTAGACATCAGACCTTATGCGCAGACTAATCTGCAGAATGGGTATCTTTTTTACTGCCACGCCGTAATTTGACGAAGCAATATGCGAAAGTGGCATAGACCAAATAAATTGTGCCTATGGCCAAAAACGCCAAAGGTGGATCTAGATATATTACGGCAATAACCAATACCAAAACAATCAGCCCGATAAAAGGCATCTGATCTCTAAAATCGAGGTCTTTGAATGAGCGATAAGGAACATTGCTGACCATCGATAGACCTAACACTGCAATAAGCACAGCAAAACCCAAGCTATATTCAAGAGGGTTAACGCTGTAGTCAATGCAAACCCATACTGTGGACGCTACCAGAGCAGCAGCACCGGGACTTGGGACGCCAATAAAGAAGCGTTTGTCTGGAACTTTCTGTACATTAAAACGAGCAAGGCGTAAGGCTGCGCAGGCGATATAGATAAAAGCGACCAAACTCCCGATGCGACCCAAACCTGACAATGCAAAGTCATACATTACCATTGCCGGAGCAACTCCAAAGGAAACCATATCGGCGAGACTATCGTATTCTTTGCCAAAATCACTCATGGTATTGGTCAGGCGAGCTAAGCGGCCGTCAATAGTATCCATTATCATTGCCACATAAATCGCCAAACACGCGGCCTCAAAATGACCAAGGCGTGCTTGCATTATGGCGTAGAACCCAGCGAATAAGCCCGCTGTGGTAAACAAATTCGGCAGAATATAAATACCCTTAGCCGGTTTACCCTTGGTCAAACTAGTGGATTTATCGGTAGGAATCGGAGTCACTTTTGCTTGTTGTTTTGTCATCGGGGTCCATTATACAAACATGCTTGCACGGTAGCTACACTGTTTAGGCTTTTAATAATTAGAACAAGCCTTCACGAGCAATTCTTGAGTGTAAACAATTGATTTTAATAAAATTTATCATCAAGTACATTGACGCACTGATGCTGTCGAGTAAAGAAGAATAATGCTCTGCTTAGGAGAACCTAAGTCAAAATCAGCTGATTGAAAATAATGTCTGCTTTGATCAATACCCTAATTAACAATAGCTTACAAATATAAAAGTTGAGCTATAGGGTCAATGCTGTCTCGCCAGAGGTCAGGCCAGTTGCACCGGATCTAGCGATCTCGAGAATCGTTATATTTACAAAGGTTTTGAGTAACTCGTCAACTTTCTGGCTACTGCCGCTCATTTCAACGATAAATACCTGTGATGAGACCTCAATCAAACTTGCATTGAAGGCATCCACCAACCGATCCAAGTCAGTCTTGCCGTTAGACTGATCGGCGATCTTTACTTTAACCAAAACTACTTCACGTTCGAGGTGTTGATTAACCGTGATGTCTTGTAGTGCTACAACATCAACCAATTTGTTTAGCTGCTTTTCTATTTGATCAATTCGCCGCTCGTCTCCCGTGGTCACAATTGTCATACGTGACAAGGTTGGGTCGTTGGTCGGCGCAACGGTGAGTGATTCAATGTTATAACCACGAGCAGAAAACAATCCCGAAACGCGAGATAGTGCGCCCGATTCGTTTTCTAATAGAACTGAAATGATATGTCGCATTTATGGTACTTATGAGTTGGATATATAGTTGAGTAAAAGTTGGCTAAGACCTAAGCGTTCTACTTAGAAGAAGGAGGTCGTAGGCGCATTTCATTATGCCCTTTACCTGCCTCAATCATGGGATAAACATTTTCGGTACGGTCGGTGATGAAATCCATGAAAACTAATCGATCTTTCATGCCAAAAGCTTCGCGTAAAGCGCCTTCTACATCTGCTGGTTTCTCAATAAGCATGCCCACGTGCCCATACGCCTCTGCTAGTTTTACAAAGTCCGGTAATGCGTCCATATAAGAATTTGAATAGCGGCTTTCGTAATTAAACTCTTGCCATTGACGAACCATCCCCAGATATCGATTATTCAAATTGATAACCTTAATAGGTAAATCGTACTGCTTACAAGTAGCCAATTCTTGGATACACATCTGAATACTTCCCTCCCCGGTAACGCACGCAACGTCCGCATCGGGATGTGCAAACTTAACACCCATCGCAGCGGGCAGGCCGAAGCCCATAGTGCCTAAACCACCTGAATTGATCCATTTATGAGTGTCTGAGAAACCATAAAATTGTGCAGCGAACATTTGATGCTGGCCTACATCAGAAGTAACATAAGCTTCACCGCCAGTAACTTCATGTAATTTCTCTACCACAAACTGCGGTTTAATTACCGTATCACTCTGCTCATACCGGTAGCTATCGACACTTCGCCACTCTTGTATTTGCGCCCACCAGTTTTTCGTTAAACCAAAGTTGACGTCTTTAATTCGACGCTTTAACTCTTGGTTCAACATTTGCAAAGTGTGCTTTGCATCACCAATAATCGCGATATCGGATTTGATATTTTTATCAATCACCGATGGATCAATATCAATGTGTAAAACTTTAGCATTTGGCGCAAAGTCATCCAGAGTACCGGTAATGCGATCATCGAAACGAGCACCGATTGCAATAATCAGGTCAGAATCATACATCGCTTTATTTGATTCATAGGTGCCATGCATGCCCAGCATCCCTACAAACAACTCGTCGTCATGCGGGTAAGCGCCTAAACCCATCAAGGTATTGGTACACGGGAACTTCAGAGTTTTAACAAACTCTCTCAATTCCTCTTGTGCTTTCGCCAAAACCACACCACCGCCTGCATAAACGATTGGTTTTTTAGCATTTAACACTGCCTCAATAGCCGTGACTATTTCGTTTGGTTGCGCCTTGGGAACTGGTGGAAACGAACGCATCTCGATATTTTCCGGATAGATGAATTCAGTAACTTGCGCGGTGATGTCCTTAGGTATGTCAATTAGAACGGGGCCAGGCCGCCCAGTTGTCGCTACGTGAAACGCCTTCTTTATGGTCCCAGCGATATCCTCAACATTCTGAATTAAAAAATTGTGCTTTACGCATGGGCGACTAATACCGACAGCATCTATCTCTTGAAAAGCGTCATAGCCGATCAGCGATCGCATTACCTGTCCAGATAACACGACCATAGGAATGGAGTCCATGTAAGCAGTCGCGATACCGGTAATAGCATTGGTGATTCCTGGCCCCGAAGTCACCAGAACCACACCTGGCTTGCCAGTTGCACGCGCATAGCCGTCAGCAGCGTGGGTTGCACCCTGTTCATGACGGACTAAAATATGTTCAACATCGTCTAAGCGATGAAAAGCGTCATAGATATGCAGCGCTGCGCCTCCGGGGTAGCCAAAAACATACTCTACGCCTTCTTCTTTGAGGCTCTTTACAACTATATCTGCTCCGGTTAACTGCACCACCATCTCCAATTATTATTTTTTGCCCTGAATCGAATTCAAAACCTGTGTTACAGCACACTTTCCTCCACCTCGAACGTTTCTAAGCGAACGGTTTTTGTGCTGAAAAGCTTGTATTCATTTCACACAGAATAAGAGTTATTCCGATCAGGATGTAGCCCAATAAAGGCCGTTTCATGAACCCAAATTATAACGGTAAGCGCTCGAAAGACAAAGTTCTTAATGTGGCTTTATTTACCTCCAGTGAGCCTAAAACACACTTAAAACCAGTATTTCCTTGCCTATCCAGTCAATAACATATAAAACATTTCTTTTATGAATACCCGATTAACTTTTTCAATAGACTACAATGCATAGCTACTTCATTTCTGACCTACATCTGACCC
>JBLHMH010000116.1:0-10046 GCA_047621785.1 Polaribacter sp.
TGCCAAACCGGCAAAGCCTGAACCGATTACAATCGAGTCAAAGTCTGTTTTATTATTGTTACTCATGTCGTCATTCTCACTCTTAATCTGTGGCGCGCTGCTACTCTTCGCTGGGCAATAAATGGCCGTATTTTTGCATCGCCAATTCACGTTGAGTATGGGTGTGGTATGAAGGGAAAAGTCCCGTCGCCGCTTCGTATTCGCGAAGCACGGTACGCGCAACAGTGATTTTGTGGACTTCTGAAGGTCCATCCACCATGCCAAGTTCCGGGATGTTGGCCCACATTCCCATCAATGGTGTTTCGTCAGAAACGCCGATGCTGCCATGGAGCTGCATAGCACGATAAATAACATCTTGAAGGACTTTAGGCGTCGCCGCTTTAATAGCCGCAATTTCTTTGCGCACTTCGCGGTTATATTCTTTGTGTTTGTCGATTAGCCAAGCGGTATAGAGCACGTGTAGGCGGTATTGCAATATTTGCGTATAGCAGTCAGCAATTTTGTCTTGGGTCATCTGTTTTGTAGCAAGCAGCTCACCTTTGGTGGTTCGGCTGAGCACTCTTTCACACATCATATCCATCGCTTTTTGCAGTACACCTACAGTGCGCATGGCGTGGTGCACTCGGCCTCCACCTAAGCGAGTTTGTGCGACTAAAAATCCTTCGCCTTCGTTGCCAAGTAAGTGGTCGGCTGGCACGCGGCAATCGGTAAAGCGGATATAACCGTGCACGCCATCACCTTGTTCCGCATATGGACCTACCGCTGAATTGCGCAGAATCTCCATGCCGGACGTGCCCTTTTCTACCAAAATAATAGACGCGCCTTGGTGTATAGGCACATTTTTATCCGTCACAACCATGACTAATAAAAATTCAGAGAAGCGAGCGTGAGAGGCAAACCATTTCTCTCCGTTAATTACCCATTCGTCACCATCACGAGTTGCCTCGCAAGTGAATTCGGCCGGGTCAGAACCTGCCTGTGGTTCTGTCATCGAATAACAAGAAGCAATTTTTCCGTCTAACAAGGGCTGTAAATATTTTTTCTTTTGATGATCGGTACCAAAGTGGGCAAGAATTTCAGCATTACCAGAATCAGGTGCCTGACAACCGAATACGCTCGGTCCGAAACGGCTGCGGCCGAGAATTTCATTCATCAGGCCGAGGTTAACTTGTCCGTAGCCTTCACCGCCTAGCTCGGGGCCTATGTGACAAGCCCAAAGGCGTTTTTCCTTAACAATTTTCCGCAGTGGCGCCATAGCGGCGGCGGCTGGAGAGTCTGGGTCCCAAGGGTCGCCGGGGCCACGAAATATTAAGTCTAGAGGTTCGATTTCTTCGCGGGTAAATTTATCTACCCAGTCTAATTTTTCTTGGAAATCACTGTCTGTTTCAAAGCTCCAACTCACTGGATGTACTCCTTAAATATGGGGTGGTGGTGACCACGGTAACTTGCTAGACTCGAACAAGCAAGTCTTGAATTAAATTCAGGTTTAGGGTTATTCTGTACCAAAATAAAAGGAAAAACTACCCATGTCGCAAGAAAAAGTTTGGATTATTACTGGTGCGTCCCGCGGAATCGGGCTTGAGGTCGCTCGACGTGCGATCGCTGCAGGAGAGCGCGTAGCCCTTATAGCAAGGGGTGAAAGTGTATTAACCGCCGCCAGTGAATTGGGTGAAAACGCTGTGGGTATTCAAGCTGATGTAGCTGATGCTGTTTCTGTTCAGGCCGCGAATGACCAAGTTTTGGAAAAATGGGGTCGTATCGATTTTGTTGTCAATAATGCGGGTATACATCGCGGCGGCAAGGTGGGGCGGTTGCCATTAGAGGATTGGCAGGCAGTAATAAATACTAATTTGACCGGCGCACTTAATGTAATCAGCGCTGCTCGCGCTAGTTTGCAAGAAGGCAGCTCGATTGTGAATGTGGGTGCTGTCGTAGGCTTTCGTGGATTTCCTGGAGACGTTGCATATGGTGCATCGAAGGCCGGGCTTGCTGGTTTAACGCGTGCTTTAGCTATTGAGTTGGCGGGTAAAGGTATTTGCGTGAATTTGGTAATTCCAGGTTTAGTATTAACCGACATGACGGGGGCGCTTTCAGACAAAGCCTTAGAGTCTATGCGTAAGACTGTGCCAATGGGCCGTTACGGTGAGCCGCAGGAAATTGCCGAAGTAATTGAGTGGGTTGCTCGGTCTCGTTATATGACGGGCGCATTTGTTCCTGTTGATGGCGGTTTAATGTCTAGCTTTGGCATACCGCAGTGAGTACCGCAGCAGAAAAATTCCAGCGTTGGGCCGCAGCTGAGCTAGGACTTAACAATGCAAGTATCGTAAAAGAACTTAGCGGTGGTAACTCCAACTTAACGCAACTGGTCGTTCACGACCAGGGACAACTAGTGATTCGCTCAGCACCAGCGAATACTATTTCTCCTAAGGCACATCTGGGAGTGAAACGCGAAGCCACTTTTATGTCGGCCTTAGCCGATCATGCGCCGGTGCCCAAAGTATTGTGCTGGTGTGATGACATTGAAATTCTTGGTTATCCTTTTGCGCTTATTGAATACATCGATGGTGTTGCGATAACGGAAGCATTGCCGGCTAGTTACGATAATGTTGAATCGCTAAATAGCATTGGTCTGCAATTGGCAAGTGCTTTGGGTGAGATAGCTTGCGCGCCTTGGCAAGAGCTTGGGCTTGCTGAGATGGGTAAGCCTGATGATTTTTTGCGTCGTCAAATTGAACGTTGGCTAAAAGTTCGCGACAGTCAGCCAACTCGGGCGTTACCTGAGATTCAGAGAATAGGTGACTGGCTGCTTGAAAATTTGCCGGCAGATGGCCCTGTAGGAATTTTTCATGGTGACTACCATTTAGACAATACGCTTTGTCATCGAGACCGCGCTGAGTTGTTAGTAGTTATTGATTGGGAGATGGGGACTATTGGAGATCCGCTTGCAGATTTAGGTTTGCTATTAATGTTTTGGGGCCCTCGCTCGATATCGCCGCCGGGTTTTGCGCACGTACAGGCAGCAACCCGTAGAGAGGGTGTTATCAGTCGACGTGAATTAGTGAAAGCGTGGAATAAAACCAGTGGAATAGAACCACGCAATTTAGATTTTTATTTGTGTTTTGCATTTTGGCGCTTGGCCGCTATTGTCGAAGGCGCCTATGGGCTTTATCTTGAAGGTAAAGTAGATACAGATTACGCCAAGGGACTTGAATATGATGTTCCTACATTACTGAAGGAGGCCGCAATGGCGGCAGAGGGAGAGTGGTAATGCAAACAGTAACTAAACCATCAGTAGCGATGCCAGCAACGATGATGCATATGCCTATGACCGTCCAGATGATTATGGATCATGGCCTAAAGGTGTTCCCCAACTCTCAGATCGGAACTTTTGATGGCGAGTCTATTGCCTACACCAGCTATCGAGAAATAGCGGATAGCGCTGCACGCCTGGCGGCATCATTACAATCGCTGGGTGTTGTGCTTGGTGACAGGGTAGCGACATTTAGTTGGAATAATACGGCCCATATGGAAGCCTATTTGGGAATTCCTTCAATGGGCGCAATAATGCATACGGTCAATATTCGTCTATCGGCTGAGCATATTGCTTACATTATTAATCACGCCGACAGTCGTGTCATCTTACTCGACGCCAGTTTAATTGACGTTTTCGCCCCAGTACTACCGTTATTGGAATGCGTTGAACATATTCTGTTAGTTGGTGATGGCGAGCTTGATACCGATATTAACACGTTAGATTATCGCCAGTATTTGGCCGAACACAAACCCTTGCAAGAATGGCCGGTGCTCGATGAAACGTCTGCCGCAGCGGTTTGTTATACCAGTGGCACTACCGGCAATCCCAAAGGTGTTGTTTACAGTCATCGTACGACGTTTGTACATTCCTTGGCGTCTCGCGCTACCGATACCTTTGGCATTTCGGAACATGATCGGATTTTACTTTTACCGGCGATGTTTCATGCTAACGCTTGGGGCTTGCCCTATAGCGGGTGGTTTAGCGGTAGTGATTTTACTTTACCGGGACCACATCTTCAGCCAGCTGCGATTAAAAAAATGGTTGCTATAGAACGACCGACTATTACCGCCACAGTGCCAACAATTCTTGGCGACTTATTACGCGCTGATTCAAAAGATTTGGATATGACATGTTTTCGTTTGTTGGTGTGCGGTGGCTCTGCTGTTTCATCAGTAATGATCGATGCCGCAAGAGACAGTTGGGGAGTACCTGTGCTGCAGGGTTGGGGAATGACAGAAACCAGTCCTTTATGTGCTTTGTCTCATCCACCACGAGACTTTGAAGGGGTCGATCAAACTCAGTGGCGTACTAAGAGTGGGCGTCCAGTGTCGGGAATGCAAGTAAGGGTTGTTGACGACAAGGGTAACCCTTTACCTCATGACGGTGAGTCCGTTGGCGAACTGCAATTGCGAGGGCCGTGGGTTACTAGTGGTTATCATAAAGATGAATCTTCTCAAGCCTTGAGTAGTGATGGTTGGTTAAAGACTGGTGATGTTGGTCATATTGATGAGCGCCACTTTGTGCAGCTTACAGATCGCACTAAAGATGTGATTAAGTCTGGCGGGGAATGGATTTCTTCGGTGGAGCTTGAGAATGTGTTGGCCGGTCACCCTGGGGTATTAGAGGTTGCTGTTATTGCGACAGCAGATGAGCGCTGGCAGGAGCGGCCGTTGGTAATTGTGGTCGCAGATGCGGGGACTGATGCTCAAGATTTGAGAAAATATTTAACTGGAAAAGTAGCCCGTTTTTGGATGCCTGAATATTGGTGTTTTGTTGACGATATTCCAAAAACCAGTGTGGGAAAATTTGATAAAAAACATCTGCGAGATTTAAATGAAGCAGGAAAACTAAATGTAAAGGTGGTTGGTTAATGTTAAGTCCACAGGTAATTGATCGCGGTGAAGGCCGAATGACTCAGGCAGAGCGAACAGCATTGTCTGATCAAAGAATGTTTGAAGCTGCAATTGAATTGATAAACGAGCGCGGTACACAGAAAACCACATTAAAAGAAATCGGCGAGCGTGCCGGTTACAGTCGCGGGCTTGCCAGCTATCGGTTTGGCTCCAAAGACGGATTAATGTTGGAATTATTTGAACGCTTTGATGAGCTCTGGAAAGAGCATTTACAGAATTATATTACTAACGCGGGTGGTCTTAAAGCGGTACAGCAAGCCTCGAACGCATTGCGTGATTTTCTGAAAAAAGAATCTCGTTACTTGCGAGCTATGTATTTACTTTGGTATGAAAGCCTAGGCTATGAAAGTGATATGCGCCGCATGTTAGCAGAGCATCACGATGTGTATCGAAATGATGCCAAGGTGTGGATTGAACAAGGTATAGCAACTGGTGAAATTAAACCCACTGTGGATGCCACTCAATTTGCCGCGCAATATTGTGCGTTTATTTTCGGTATTGTCTATCAATGGGTGGTGAGCTCAGAGGCCTTAGATATTGATGCAGTGTTTGATAGCTATATTGAAAACGCGTTCACCATACTGTCCAGCACTGAAAATACTATCGATCAATGAAGCAGGAGATTGCACTATGAGTTACTTGACGCGTGAAGATGGAAAAGAGATTTACTATGAAAGTTATGGTGAAGGTGATACCGCTGTGGTTTTGGTTCATGGCTGGGGGGCAAATGTAAGAGCTTGGGACTATACCTTGCCAGGGCTTGCGGCGAAGGGTTATCGAGTGGTGTTGCTTGATCATCGTGGCTGTGGGAAATCTAGTAAAGATTTTTCTGATATGGGTATTGATGCGATCGCTGGCGATGTTGTCGCGTTAGTTGAGTCTCTTGGATTGACTGGTGTCGTACTTAATGGCTGGTCTCTCGGCGGTGCGGTAGTGGTCGCTGCTGCAACGCAATTAGCTGAGCGCTGTAAAGGTGTGGTGCTTACTTGTGGAGCGACGCCATGTTATTTACAAAAACCCGATTACCCTTATGGAGGTACCGACGAAATACTGGCTGATACATTGTCTGCTATGGCTGCCGATAGAGTGAATTTTTTAGCGGGTTTGTCGGCGGGCGTTTGTGCCAGTGATGTTAGTCCGCAGATAGTTGATTGGATATGCCAAATGTTTTTGCAATCCTCGCCGCTAGCGGCTCAGTCGTTGGGGGCTTTGGGGCCGCTGGATCAGCGTGATGAGCTCGCTGCATTGCAGGTTCCTATTCTGAGTTTTGTCGGCGGTCTTGATGCCGTTGTCGACCCAGCTGTTTGCCGCTCAGTAGCCGATTACGCTAAAGATGTTGCTGTCGTCGAATATGCCGCTTCGGGACATGCTCCATTTATTGATGAGGGTGAACTTTATCACTCTGAGTTTCACCGTTTTATTGCTAAACAACTTGAAGGAACTAGTATATGAGTAATGTTAATTATGGACTTTGGTATGATTTTAGAAATCCAGCGCAATGGAGGCAACCATTTGAAGAATTCTATGCCGAGCGTCTAACTCAAATAGCTGATGCAGAGAAAATGGGGTTTAATTCTTGTTGGTTGACGGAACATCATTTTTGCGATGATGGTTATACTCCATCTCCTTTAGTGGTGGCTGCGGCTATTGCTGCGCGCACTGAAAAAATGCGCATTGGTACTAACTTGATGCTACTGCCTTTGCATGATCCAGTCCGAGTTGCCGAAGATGCAGCTACTTTGTCATTGCTCAGTGGTGGTCGTTTTGATTTGGGTGTCGGTATTGGTTACCGTCAAACAGAGTTTGACCAATTTAAACGTAAAATTTCTCATCGTCCAAGTTTGGTTGAAGAGGGGATTGAAATTCTACGCCGTAGTTGGAGCGGTGAGGCAGTTAATTTTTCTGGTAAACGTTTTGAAGTTGGTGATTTGAAAGTTTCCCCGCAACCTGAGACTAATCCAAAAATCTATCTGGGCGGAATGGCAGAGCCTGCTATTCAACGTGCTGCAAGAGTCGCTGATGGTTTTCTTTCTACTGGTGGTCTGGGTATTGATGCCTACAATGAGGCTTTAGAGCAACAAGGTAAGTCTATTCAGGATGGTGATATTATTTTGGGTTCATGGGCGATTATTGCAGAAGACCCTGAAGCCGAGGCGGCAAATGTTGCTGACCATGTTTTATATCAGAGCAATGAATATATTAAATGGGGAGCCTTTGGTCCGCCAGATAAAACCCCTTTATTCGACAGCGCTGCTGATGCAATTAAGAATGGATTGTACGAACTGTGGGATGCCGATATGGCGGTGACTGAACTGAATAAGTTGCTAAAGACTTATCCTAATATTCGTGATATTCACTTTTGGGCTCAGTTTCCTGGCGAGTCTGTAGAGTCTGGCAACAAACGCCTTCGTTATATAGCAGAAAAGGTCTTGCCGCGGTTAGGTTGAGTTGGGCGGTTATTTCAAGCCACTCATGGCTAGGAAACTGTTCAGAAACAAACGATGAGCATCTTCTGGATTGATATCAGAGTCAAAATATACCGCTGAGCGTAGGCCTATCATTAAACCGTAGGCTACTTCAGCGGCATCTTTTCTGTTGTTCATAAAAACGGCAGGGCAGGCGTCGAATATGTCTGCTAAGTGGCTTTTACATCGTTCGTCAAAGTCCCGTTTGGTGACTTTTAGCACATCATCATTTACAGCTGCGCCAAAACATTCGAGCATAAAGCCGATTTCTTTAACGGTGCTTGTTTCGCTCTTAAACCAGAAATCCGTTAATGACTGAATTTGCTCCCGTGGCTTCTGCGCGCGGAACTCTTCTATTTGGTTTAAAAAACTGACGGAAACATTCTCAAAATACTGCTCTAGAATCGCTTCTTTTCCTTTGAAATAGTAGAGCAAATGGCTTGGTGTCATTCCAGCGCCCTTGGCAATATCCGCTAGTGTGGTTTTCACATAGCCTTGCGCCAATATACAGTCGTGAAGCGATTTAAAAATTAGTCGGCGGCGTTTATCTCCTCGGCTATCACTTCTACCTGCTCTGGATCTTCTCGGTGCTGTCTTTGTCATCGTCTGGGTGCTGTTTTTATCATGGGGTGAACTTTATCATGTTAGTTGGTGCGATGGCAGTATGAGTAAGGATGATCACTTTAAATACTTAAACTTGAACTTTATTCAAGATAAGAATAGTATTTGAGTTATAAAATTAATAAGGGTCATCTTATGTCTGTTGAAGGTCTTAGCTTTGTTATAACCGGTGGTGCTGCCGGCATAGGTGCAGGTACTGCGCGTCTTGCTGCTAGTCGAGGTGCTAAAGTAGTCGTGTCGGATATGAATGATGCTGCTGGTGAAGTGTTGGTAGAAGAAATTATTGCCGCAGGTGGTAAAGCAGTTTTCCAACATTGCGATGTTACCAATGAGAGTGAGGTAGAGGCGTTAATGTCTGCTGCCGCAAAGGCTTTCGGCGGTATTGATATTCTGCATAATAATGCCGGGATTCATGAAAGTATGATTGGAGGCGATTTGTCGCTAGAGGGCATGAGTCGTGACACATTTGAAAAGGTGATGGGAGTTAACGTTACGGGTGCTTGGTTGTGCGCCAAGTATGCTTTGCCTTATCTGCGTGATAGCGATTGCGCTTCTATTATTAATGCCGGTTCTACTAGCTCGTTGACTGGCTACCCTCAATGTCAGGCTTACGGCGCTAGTAAAGGAGCTATCATGCAGTTAACTAAAATGCTGGCGGTGGACCTTGCTCCGGATAGCATCAGAGTTAACTGTTACTGCCCAGGATCGATTCACACTCAACTTGTCGATAATTTTTTAGCCGCAGCGCCTGATCCCAAGGCGATGCTCAATACAATGACTCAAACTCATTTGGTTCCTCGCATGGGGAAACCGGTTGATGTTGCATCACTGGTTTGTTTTTTAGCCAGTCCAGAATCCGAGTTCGTAAATGGTGCTGTCTGGGGAATTGATGGCGGCTCACTGGCTTGGCGCGGAACGCTAGATGTGCTGGGTATGGAGGTCGAATGATGAGCCTTTCTTTAGAACAAAAATTAACTATTCATGAACTATTAGGTAGAGCGGCTTTTGCCTATGATGATCGTGATATGAAAATGCTGAAGGCTTCTTTTTCCAGCGACGCTAGTTTCAGCATGCGTATTGCCGGTGGCGATATAGTGGGGCCGTTTGCAGGTCGCGATGCGATTATGGATTTGATGGCCGGTTCAATGAAAGAACAAACTGATGTTCGTCGCCACGTGATTAGTAATATCTTTTTCGATGGCAACAGTACGGATATAACAGTGGTTTCAAACCTGACTTTAATAGCAACTGAGAATGGTGAAAGTAAATTACTAACTACTGGTGTTTATTACGACACAGTTGTAGAGGAGAGCGGTAGCTGGTGTATTAGCAAACGTCATATCGATCTAGATAAAGCATACTAAGGAGTCGATATGAATATCGGATTTATTCCAGCAAAAACCGCAAGACTTGAACCTGCCCGTGAAGCGCTTATCGATGTCCATTCTGGCCGGCGCATAAGCTTTGGCCAGTTAGATGAAAATATTTGTCGTTTGGCTAATGGCTTTGTTGATCAGTTGGGTTTGTCGAAAGGCGATAGAGTCGCTGTATTGTCGAAAAACGCTATTGAATATATGGAAGTTTATTATGCCTGTGCCCGTGTCGGGTTGATTGCGCAGCCAATCAATTGGCGATTGGGAACCGATGAAATAGTTCGTATTCTCGAAGATGGCTCGCCATCAGTGGTGATTTCTTCGGACGAGTATCTCGAGCAAATTAAACAGCTTAAAGACAAAGTAATTGTCGCTCACTGGTTAAACTTTGGAGCTAATGGCGACGGGTCCTATGGTTCTTTATTGCAGGCGTCGCCATCTACGGAGCCTCCTTCTTCTGCTGATGTTGGTGGCGATGACCCAGTGTTGATTCTTTATACCGGCGGTACTACCGGTCAGTCTAAGGGTGCTCTTCATACTCATCGCTCGCTTTCTACCGGGATGATTAATCAGACAGTGGCTGAGCGAATAGTCCCAGCTGATGTTTACATGCTAACTGGGCAGATGTTTCATATTCCCG
>JBLHMH010000117.1:0-10040 GCA_047621785.1 Polaribacter sp.
CGATTACCAATTCTAAAGTTGTTGCATTTCCGGAATTAGGGATGGAAGCCATTCATGAATTTGAGGTGGCTGATATGCCAGTCACTGTTGCCGTTGATACCCGTGGCGAGTCAGTGCACACCACTGGCCCCGCTAAATGGAAAAGTATTATTTCAGATAAAATTAAAGTTGAAGTGGTTAGTTCAAATTAGTTAATGCTAGGCAGTTGCCTTTAAGCAAGATAAATTGCAATAACCATATTCTAAAGAGTTTGTACCACCCGAGGAGATTATGATTAAAGATTACACGGTATTACCGCTAGACGCCTTTGCAAAATTTGCTAAGGAGCAACCCAACAACATCTATCTACGCCAGCCGATTGATGGCCATTACAACGAGACTACTTGGGCAGAGGCGTATCAAAAAATGCTTCGGCTAGCAGCCGGGTATCGCTCATTGGGCTTGGAGGTAGGCGATAAGGTAGCGATTCTTTCGGAAAATTGTGCCGAGTGGTTTATTAGCGATTTTGCTCTGACAGCGGCGGGATTGATCTCTGTCCCAATCTATTTCACTGCCGGCGAAAAGACGATCTCATACGTTCTTGAGCATAGTGAAGCTAAGGCGATAGTGGTTGGTAAACTAGGTGACGCCTCGGCTGCTAAAGCGGCGATACCCGATGATTTTTTAAGTATAGGAATGCCTTACGATAGTGTCCCTTGTAAAGTTCAATTGACTCAGTTAATAGATGATAATGAGCCCTTAGTTGACTTGCATAAGCCGCAAGTCGATGACATGTTCTCAATCACCTATACCTCTGGTTCAACTGGCAATCCTAAAGGGGTAGTGCTGACTTTTCGTAACATCGTTTTCGGTGCTAACTCGATGGATGATACAGTCGACAAGCCAGACAAGGAAAGCGTAATTTCCTACCTACCCTTAGCGCACATAACTGAGCGAGCGTTAATCCAGTACGCTAGTTTATACAATGGCGGGATGGTTACGTTTAACGAATCTCTCGCGACCTTTGTGCGAGATCTTAAAAGTGCCAATGTAACCGCGTTTTTATCAGTGCCACGCCTGTGGATGAAGTTTCAGGCAGGGGTTTTGGCGAAAATGCCACAAAAGAAGCTCGATCGTTTACTCAAAATACCGGTTTTGAGGGGGCTTGTTAAGAAAAAAATAAAAGAGCAACTCGGGTTAAGTAATACTCGAATCTGTGGTTCTGGTTCTGCGCCTATCGCGCCCTCTATCCTAGAATGGTATCAAAAATTGGGTATTGAAATTGCCGAAGGTTGGGGAATGACTGAGCTAACCGGTATGGCAACCAGTCAGTTTCCGTTTCGCGCTGACAAGTTAGGCACTATTGGTAAAACCGTTGATGGTTTGCAGATCAAAATTTCCGATGAAGGAGAAATATTGATTCGCGGTGACGCAGTATTCAAAGAATATTACAAAGACCCCGCGACCACGGCAGAGACGTTCACTGAAGATGGTTGGATGCTTACCGGGGACAGGGCGTCAATCGACGCCGATGGCTATTTTCGCATTACTGGGCGAGTCAAAGAGCTGTTCAAATCGGGGAAGGGGAAATACGTTGCTCCAGTGCCGATTGAAAGCCTGATGGTGCAAAACCAATTGATCGATCAAATTTGCGTAATGGGTTCAGGTTTAGCTAAGCCTATGGCGGTGCTTGTGTTGGCCCCAGAAACCTCCGCAGGCTTAAGCCGAGAAGCTATATCAGCAAGCCTCGCCGAGACTTTAGATTTGGTAAATCAGCAATTGGAAAAGCATGAATGTTTAGGCGGTCTGTGTATTGCCAAAGAAACATGGGCCGTCGAAAACGGTATGCTTACACCGACTTTAAAAATTAAGCGCGATGTTCTTGAAGGTAAGTATCAAGGCCTTATCACTCATGAGAGCGGTGAAAAAGTTATTTGGGAATAGCGTTTTTGCTTGATTATTAGCTGATTATTGTGTGTTGGTAAGAGCAACATGAATTGAGAAAGAAATTAAAATAACGGCGTTTCAGATAGGCCTGAAACGCCGTTATTAGTTCTACCAAGGCCAAATTCAGCTGCGACTTACCGCTAGCTAAGATCGAATCGGTCTAGATTCATAACCTTGACCCAAGCGGCAATAAAGTCATCTACAAATTGCTGTTCAGCATCGTCCGATGCATAGACCTCAGCAATGGCGCGTAGCACTGAGTTTGATCCGAAAATCAGATCTACCTCGGTCGCGGTCCACTTAAGTTCACCACTTTCACGATCACGGCCTTCAAAGACAGTGTTATTTGTGGCTTTCCATTGGGTCGACATATCTAACAAATTGACGAAGAAATCGTTAGTTAATTCGCCAGGTGTGGCCGTCAGTATTCCAATATCAGACTGGTCCGTATTGGCACCTAAGGCGCGCATACCCCCTATGAGAACCGTCATTTGCGGTGCTGAAAGGGTCAGCAGTTGAGCACGATCGACTAACAGTTCTGTCGGTTTGTGCGCAGCTCCGCTCTCTAGATGGTTACGAAAACCATCTGATCTAGGCTCAAGGGCAGCCACAGATTCAACATCAGTTTGTTGCTGCGATGCATCTGTACGGCCTGGGCAAAACGGGACTTCAATGGTTTTTCCAGCCGCACTTGCGGCCTTCTCAATGGCAGCGGATCCGCCAAGTACAATCAGATCTGCAATCGATACTTGCTTATTGCCAGACTGAGCATTGTTGAAACCTTGCGCGATACCTTCAAGCGCTTGTAAAACAACAGCCAGTTGGGCGGGGTTATTTACACTCCAATCCTTCTGGGGGGCCAAGCGAATACGTGCACCATTGGCACCACCACGTTTATCTGAGCCGCGAAAGGTAGATGCGCAAGCCCATGCGGTAGTAACCAACTGAGAAATACTTAGACCAGCATCGAGAATCGTAAGTTTTAGATCAGAGATATCTTTGGCATCAATGAGTTCATGACTTACTTCGGGCAGTGGGTCTTGCCACAACTGTGCGTGCGCTGGAACCAGTGAACCAAGACAGCGTGAATAAGGCCCCATATCACGATGGGTTAATTTGTACCAAGCTTTAGCGAATGCATCTGCAAACTCTTGCGGGTTGGCCTGAAAGTGCCTTGAGATTTTTTCATAGGCGGGATCCTCTCTTAAGGCGAGATCCGCGGTTGTCATCATTGGCGCATGCGTCATGGCTGGGTCGTGTGCGTCGGGCACAGTGGTTTTTGCAGCTGCGTCAGTTGGAGTCCACTGATGTGCGCCTGCGCCACTTTTGGATAATTTCCATTCGTAACCAAATAAAATGTCAAAGTAGTCGTTGTCCCATTTGGTTGGGTTAGTGGTCCATGCGCCTTCTATGCCGCTGGTGATGGTATCGACGCCGTTGCCAGAATTTAGGCTATTGTTCCAACCAAACCCTTGTTCTTCAATGCTTGCGCCTTCTGGGGCAGGACCCACATACTTGTCAGGGTCATCTACGCCGTGGGCTTTACCAAAGGTATGACCGCCGGCGACCAATGCCACTGTTTCTTCATCATTCATTGCCATGCGGGCAAAGGTTTCACGAATATCACGAGCCGAAGCCAGTGGATCTGGATTGCCATTGGGCCCTTCTGGATTTACATAAATCAAGCCCATTTGAACGGCACCTAAGTTGCCTTCAAGTTCGCGATCACCGGTATACCGCTCATCGCCCATCCATTGCGTTTCAGGCCCCCAATAAATATCTTCCTCGGGTTCCCAAATGTCCTCGCGTCCACCGGCAAAGCCATAGGTCTCGAAACCCATTGACTCCAAAGAACAGTTGCCAGCAAGTATCATTAAATCAGCCCAAGAAATTTTCTTGCCGTATTTTTGCTTGATTGGCCAGAGTAATCGGCGAGCCTTATCAAGGTTACCATTATCGGGCCAGCTATTTAGCGGCGCGAAGCGTTGGCTACCAGACCCTGCGCCACCACGACCATCCCCAATTCGGTAGGTACCAGCGCTATGCCAGGCCATTCGAATAAAGAACGGTCCGTAGTGGCCATAATCGGCTGGCCACCAGCTCTGTGAAGAGGTCATTAAGGTCATCAGGTCGTCTTTAACCGCTGTTAAATCAAGGCTGTTAAATTCATCGGCGTAATTGAAGTTGTCACCCATGGGGTCTGACTCAGGCGTATTTTGATGCAGCACCTTTAGGTTTAATTGATTTGGCCACCAATGCTGGTTGGCTGTACTGCCAGTCGCCACCGCACTATTGTTGCCATGCATTACAGGGCATTTGCCTGAGTTAGAGCTTATATCGTTCATTTATATTGCCTCTTAAGTTGAATGTATGGAATCACGGTATCACCGTGGAGTCAGTCTGTATAAGCGATTAAATCTATAGAATTCATAGATCTTTCCTATATTAAAGACGCGCCTATTCCAGATTAAGCGAATTTAGCCTTGCGCCTTAACATAAACTCGCCGTCGTTCTAGCTGACTGCAGCGCCGAGTTTATGTTGAGCGGTTGACTGATTTGTTACAAATTACTTAAAAAATATTTATATCGAGATGGGTAGGTCATACGCACGTTTGCCAGTTGCTGCAAATACGGCATTGCCGATTGCGGGTGCAATCGCGATCAGCGGCGGTTCTCCAAGTCCGGTCGGCGCTTCAGTGCTAGGCATGAATTTGATATCCATTTCTGGAACATCGGCCATTCTTAAAGGCGTATAGGTGTCTAAATTAGTCTTACTGACTTGCCCGTTTACAAAACTATTACCTTCTTTGATGGCTAAGCTTATACCCCAAAGGGTTGCGCCTTCTGCTTGTGCCAATGCTCCATCAGGATGAACCACTGTTCCACAATCAATAGATTGCCAAATCTTCTTAACCGTAATGGCCTTAGTTTGCGCATCGACTGCAACATGCGCCACCACCGCGGTCCAGGTTGGCATTGTCCGCTCTTGCCCATGTGCTACAGCAACACCAAGCGCTTCACCCGCAGGCATTTCTCTACCCCAAGCACTGCGAATGCGTACATCTTTCAGTACCGCAGCTAATCGCTGAGCGCCTCCAATGGCCTCGGGCGCTTTACCAGCATTTTTGCCTGTGGCGTCGAGCATAGCGAGTCTAAAATCAATTGGGTCTTGCTGCTTAACATGCGCCAATTCATCCATAAACGACTCTACGCCCCAAGCAATCCAGCCAGGCCCCACTGCGCGCAAGAAACCTGGTTGAAACGTACGCTGGGCCAAATCGTTATTAATTGCTCGAACACGATGGTTTGCTATGCTGTACCAGTGGTCGGCGCCGCTGATGGAAAATGCATCGAACTTACCTTTGCCATCGACCCCTTTACCGAGAAAACTGGGAGCAAGATTTAAGGTGGGCCAACCTGCAGCCGCACCATGTTCAATACCGGTTAAATTGTTTTGTGCGTCTAAAGAGGCATCAAATTGTTGCACTGACGCCGACCGGACACAATCTAAGCGACTATCGTCCGGACGCTGGAACACAAGTTTAACGGGCTTTTGCAGCTGCTTTGCCGCAAGCGCTGCTGGAATCATATAGTCACCCCATAAGCGACGCCCAAAGCCACCCCCTAAATAGTATTGATGGATAATGATGTCTGACTCGGGCATATTCAACGCTTTTGAGAGGGTGGGCAAGATAAGTGATTGCCATTGATTGCCAGAATGAATATGACATTTACCGTCTTTAAACTCGACTAGGGCGTTAGCTGGCTCTAGGGCAAAATGCAGCGCGGTGCTGGTTCGGTAAATACTCTGAACAACTTTGTCGGCGGATGCTCTGGCTTGAGGCGCATCGCCGTCATCTACGAACAGCGTTCCGCTTGTATAATCAGCCGCTAAACGCTCTCCTTCACCAATCAGGTCGGCTTCATTTACATTCGCCGTTGGGCCGGCTTGCCAGCTTATTTTAACCGCGAGGGCTGCCTTCATTGCGGCTGGAAATGTGTCGGCAATCACTAAGGCCCAGCCCTGCAGCTCATTGCTCGGGTCGTCTAGTATGATTGTTTGTTGATAACCCTTTATCTGTGCAGCATTGGAATCATCGATTTCGGTAACCGTGCTGCCATAACGAGTTGGCGGCATTAGGGCGTGCGCATATACCATGCCAGGCAACTCAGCATCGATACCGTATACTGCTTGGCCGTTAGTTTTTTGTGGAATATCTAAGGCAGTGGTTTGTTTGCCTATGTACTGTCTATCCGCAGCCGCTTTAACTGGCAGAGCAGCTAATTCTTCATCACTAAAGCTACGACTTATATCCCCTCGTTGCACAATGTCTGCAAAACTAATCGATTGCTCACCATTTGAGACCATGCTATTGCTCACAGCGAAACCGGCAGGGTCTGCAGCGAGTAATTTTGCGCCAGCGTTTAGCAATATATCGCGTCCAGCAGCACCTGCTTGAGAGAGCATTTTGAAAGTAGTAAATACAGACCATGATCCACCGGTGACCATATATCCCCATTTGGCGTGTGTATCGACATGCTTGATCTGAATGTCGTTCCAGTCGGCGCCCAACTCATCGGCCACAATGCGTGCCAAGGCTGTGCCAATATGTTGGCCCATCTCGGCTTTTGCTATGTTTACCAACACCTTGCCTTGGCTGTCAATTTCGAACCAGACTGCGGGCGAGAATAGCTTATTCAAGTCGCCAGTTGCTAGTGACTCGGTTGCCTGTTCCTGGCTACAACCCGCTAGTAGTGAGCCGTATCCCATGGCCAATCCGGATCCAACGCTCGCGGCAATAAAGCTGCGACGCGAAATATTAGTTTTCTGTTTCATAATAGATCCCATGCTTATACTCCTGCGGCTACTTTAATAGCCTTGTGAATACGTTTATAGGCCATACAACGACATAAATTACCGTCCATTGCTGTTACGATTTGTTGGTCGCTTGGCTTAGGGTTTTTCGCAAGCAGATCCGCAGCTTGCATTATTTGGCCAGATTGGCAGTATCCACATTGAGGAACCTGCTCGGCGACCCAGGCTGATTGCAGGGCCTTACCCTGAGGCGAGTCCAAGCCTTCAATCGTGATGATGTCTCGGTTTTCAACTGCGCTCAAAGGGATCGAGCAAGAGCGTAACGCGCTACCTTCAAAATGAACGGTGCAGGCACCGCATTGTGCAATTCCACAGCCAAATTTGGTGCCCTTGAGCTTAAGCTCATCCCGGATCACCCATAGAAGAGGGGTGTCTGCTGGGCTGTCTGACTTGACTGTTTTACCATTTAGCTTAAATTCGATCATACTGATTGCTCCTTTCAAATGGGTGGTTACTACAGGTAGTAGGTTTATCTTGCGCTCTGACCATTGTAGTACAAAAGCGATTAATATTTAATCGTTCCTGAATAATGGCAATAGGCTCCTAGCCTTGAATGCTATTCGAGGTCAGCTGTTTAGGGCGGCGCTCAGTCTTTCAATGCTACTCTTGGATAGATTCCCGTTAGTTTTGGCGAGTTCAAGCGCACGTAGCCCCAAATTCACATAGGCGGCATGTAAAGAAGAATCTAGCTTCGACAGCAGTTCAATGTGTTGTGCGACGGTATCAGTATCGCCACGAGCGATCGGACCGCTTAGGGCGCTAAGCATACCGTCTTGTTCGATATTTGCTAAAGTTGCCTTAGCCAGGGGCATAATGGATTTTGTAAATTGATCGCTATCAATACCCGCTGCCTGCGCGGTAGTCAGGCTTGCGTCGATCAGACTAAGCAAATAATTTGATGCGAATACACAGGCTGCGTGATAAGCCGGTTTTGCTTCGCGGTTAATCCTTAGTGAATTAAACCCAAAATTGGTAAATAGTGGATCGCAGATGTCTAGTGCGCTTTGATCACCTTCAATATAAAGGTAGGTGTTGTGCTTAGGATTATCTAAGTTGAGAATCGCGGCTTTCGGTGTTGGAAAGGTGTTGAGAGGGTGCATTGAACAGATAGAAGCTCCGCTCTCTCGTTTTGCGCTAATTAATACCTCGCTGTCTAGCGAACCTGAACAGTGGGCCACGACACTAGTGGGTTTAAATTCCTTTGAGTGCAATTCACAGAGGCTTTTGATCTGTGAGTCCTTAACCGTCAATAAGCAAATATCTGCCCGCCTAATCGCCTGTTGCACGTTAGTGACTTCAATATCGATGTCGAATGCCTTGAGTCTAGCAATTGAGTCTTCGACGTCTCGACCCGCTGCAATAAGATGCAGTTGCTGCTCTTGGTGGGCATGTTTTGTAAATAGATGGCTTAGTGCCAACCCGACATTGCCGAGACCGACTATCGCTATAGTTAATTGGTGCTGACTAGGCATTTGTGGTTTGAATTATATTACGCAGTTCTGTCGAATTAAGCGTTAGCTGTTTTCCAGTACTTTCGATCTTCTGGATCAGCTTGACCACTGCTTCATTGGCAGGGCAGGCGAGTCCAACCTCTTTACCCGCTGCGACCAGTGCGCCATTGATGAAGGTAATTTCAGTCGCCTTGCCATTATTAAGATCCCACCACATAGATAGGCGAGCGGTTGGGTCAATATCAATCATGTTTTTTCCAACAACATTAAATATAAAATTTGGCAATTTCATTACCCTTGGAATCCAATGGCCCGGAACAACATTTATTTGTGGAAGCTTAATATCCTTGGCAGCGCATAGTGCTAATAGTTCCTCCATCAAACAGGCAACTATTTTGCGAAAACCTCTGTCCTCAAGCATCCGCTTTAGAGGAATGTTTGCTATCGCATTAATTGGGTTGGTCAAATTCAACTGTAATTTGGCCCATTGCTCCGCTTCTATATGCTCGCTGGTGAGTGCCGGTAACATCTTGCTGTTTAATTTGTCTGCCAGCCATGGCATCGCTTCGCTGCTAGTAGAATGCGTTTCGCCAGTCTGTTGGATGACCAATCTACCTTCGGTCGATCTGTGTAAGTGACCTGGTTTTGGTTCCGCTACGTTGAAGCCAACAATCGCGATAAGCACATCATTGTTAGGGAATGATTGGCGAATAGTTTGATCGCTACCAAATCCGTTTTGACAGCAAATGATAACGCTCGAGTCGCTTACAAATGGGGCGAGATCAGACGTTATATTAGCAATTGCGGTACATTTCACAGTCAACCAAATAAAGTCAAAGCTCTGCTTTAACGGATTGCCGTCGGTCGCAAATTTTGGCGCAGGCAACGTTTTTTGGTTGCCTTGATAATCACTAAGGAACAGGCCACCACTCATCGCCTTGCGGGTTTTCTCTCGAGCAACAAGGCTGGTCGATAAACCCGCTGAGATAAGTCCGCCGGCTAAATAACCGCCGGTCAATCCTGCGCCAAACACCAGATGAGTTTTATTCTTCACCGGGCCGCCTCGTAGGCTTCGCTTGCATCTAGCCACTGAGCTTCGGCAGCATCCAGTTCTTTTTGAACATAGGCTTGGTCTGCTAGTAGCTTACGCAATTGATCTTTATTCTCGTCATTGTATAAATCGTTATCTGCGAGTTTGCTTTGAATTTTCTGTTTTTCCAAGTCCAGTTTTTCCATTACCCGCTCTGCACGTTTAATCGTATTGCTTAGTGGTTGTAGTTGCTGACGCCGTTCTGCTTCGAGCCTTTTTTGTTCTTTTTTTGCGACGGCCGTATTTTCTGGCGGTGTTTCACTAGTATCTTGAGTTTCAAAATCCGATAAATCATTACCGCGGTTATGCTCAGCCAACCATTTCGGGTAATCGTCGACGCTACCTTGAAATTCAGTGGCACGCCCATTAGCGACTAGAATTAATTTATCTGAGTTGACCTTTAATAAATGTCTATCATGCGAAACCAAGACTACGGCTCCACTGTATTCTTGCAGAGCGACAGCCAAGGCTTGGCGCATGTCAATGTCGAGATGATTGGTTGGTTCATCTAACAGTAATAAATTAGGTCTTTGATAACATATCAGGGCTAATGCTAAACGTGACTTTTCACCGCCTGAGAAAGGAGCCACTTTGCTGGTGGCTTTACTGCCACTAAAACCAAAGCTGCCTATGTAGCGACGCATTTGATTTTCGGTTGCCTTGCCGCCATTGCATTCTAAATCAAGTATTTTAAGAT
>JBLHMH010000118.1:0-10017 GCA_047621785.1 Polaribacter sp.
GAAGACTGTGCTTCGGTAGGTGGTGTTATTACCCCAATCGCTAAAAGCCCTGTGGGTAAAGCGATTGCCTTAGCGACTACTAACAAGTTCGGTATTGGGAATGCAAAATACCGCTATGCTAAACAACGACAAAAAGTTGATACCGTGTTTGGCGGTTGCTGGCAAAAGAACAATATTTTAAGCATCGGCGGGTTTAATGAAGCATGGGTTCGCAATCAAGATTATGAATTGAATTGTCGGTTGAGAGAACAAATAGGCGACATTATTTTAGACCCTAGCATTCAATGTCGATACTATTGTCGAGAGTCGATTTCGGCTCTAGCCAAACAATATTTTCAATATGGATTTTGGCGTTTCAAGACTTTCACTAAACACCCACAGTCATTCACGCTGAGACAAGCGGCGCCTTTGTTATTACTCTGCGGGCTACTGATATCAGTTTTGGTCTTACCCATATCTACTAAACTAGGGTTGCTATTACCCACAACTTACATGCTTTGTACATTGCTAGTGTCACTGTGGTTGAGCGTCAAACATAAACGCCCAAGATATCTGGTTTTACTACCAATAATATTTGCTACACTGCATCTTTCTTGGGCTTTTGGGTTTGCTAAAAGCTTATTGAACAAATTATTCAAACTGTAGCTTTTTATCTCGCCCTATTAACCAAACATGAAATACTCGATTTTCGGCATTTATCATCTCGCACACAAACTTGCGCTTCTACTCAGCGATCTAGTTATGCTTGCATTGACGTTTTATGCGGCCACCAAATATCGACTGCACGAGACTCCAGATTACTTAAGTGTTGAATACATTGGGTTGAGCATTATCTTAATTTTTTGCTTATTTATTGGCGGTGCGTATACGAGTAGCGGTATCGCTAGCCGGCCCAAGTTGCCACTGAATACATTTTTTACCGTTCTTGCAGCGGCAATGCCCAGCTTACTTTTCATTTACCTACTCGGCCCAGAACGGTTTACTGCTTTGCTCGGCCGCGGGATTTTCCCATTTGCGATAATAGGGTTTGGCTTGACGTCGATGTTGAGCCGAATGATAGTCAATCGCATATTTCATGATCCTGCCGCAAGTCGCAAAGTATTACTGCTCGGTAGCATAGATACTAATGGACGCATATATCAGGCACTTTCAACCAGTCACCTACAGTTAGATGTTTGGCATTCACGAATACTAGACCCCAGACTATCTGGTGCCAACGGCTATAGCGCAATCGTTGTTTGCCCAGACCACAAACCAGGTGAAATCGAGCAACAAACTCTGATCAATCACCGCTTGGCCGGGGTGCCAATTTTTTCTCTCTCAGATTTTTTCGAAAGCTTCTTATTTTTAGTACCTGTACAAGAGATAGATAACCATTGGTTTATTCGCACAGAAGGATTCACCATGCTTCACAGCTCAGTTGCCACCCGAATAAAACGTGGTGTGGATATCGTCGCTGCGATTTTTTTGCTTATTGTTACGATGCCGATCATGGCTGTGACGGCATTAGTGATTAAACTCTCTTCGCGCGGCCCAGTATTTTTCTCACAAATAAGAGTTGGCTTCAAAGGTGTACCGTTTACCTTGTATAAATTCCGAACTATGCACGACAATGCAGAGAAGCAAGGTGCGCAGTGGGCCACTAATAATGATCCTCGGGTGCTACCCCTAGGCCACTTTCTACGTAAATCAAGAATCGATGAACTGCCGCAATGCTGGAATATATTAAAAGGTGATATGAGCATCATTGGCCCTCGCCCTGAACGGCCTGAGTTTACTTCTGAATTGGCCAACGATATTCCTTATTACGATTTACGCCATATTATTAAGCCAGGGCTCACCGGGTGGGCGCAAGTTAACTATCCTTACGGAGCATCAACAGAAGACGCCTTACGCAAACTTCAATATGATCTCTATTACATCAAGAACTATTCTTTGTTCCTTGACCTGAATATCACATTAAGAACGCTCATCACCATCTTCCAACGCAGTGGACGCTAATTAATTTCATTTAAACTATAGAGGGTCAAGTATTCACCACTAAATACTGTCGGCAAGATGCTCGAGTACTCTTTGTTTAACATCCCATGGCGAGCAGAAAGGCAATCCTTAGGAAGGTTCCGATTTTGCGTATCGTGGTTCACCAAAATGTAACTAAATCTTGGTCGACCTTGGCGTGCAGCATAGGCCTGTTGTTTTTGAATAAACTCGATGAATTGAGCAAGTCGCTCAGGGCGATCAGGAAAACAGGCGTTTTGTCTACTAATCAACCGACTCCACTTGGCTTGTCGATTACCACCATGATGCTCATGTATATTCTTAACAAAAGCACGTGTTTCGGCGGCTAAATAGTAACTGCTGGCACGATCGCTTAGCACGATGCTGTCATTTTCAATCAACTCGGCTATAGCAGCCAAGTCACTTACATAACGCATTGAGCTGTTTTGATACACGTTGTTTTGCGAATAAAATAAATTCCAATGCCGTTGTGCTGAATCGTGTTGACGTTTTAGTTCAATCAAATCAGCATCGAAATGTGATCTAGAATCGTAAGCTACCAGCACGAAAAGAGCGAGCAAAGCCAAGCTGACTAGGCCAGCTTTAATGCGTTCAGGCATTACGAGCCCCCCGGCTATCGAGAAGCGAGTGCCAAGCGAAACAGCAAGCCGTGGCAATAACGATCGGATGGAAAATAATGATGCCTATTCGCCATGGCGAATGGTAACCCAGGACATCTTTCAGCCATTGATACAAATAGGGCGAACTGCAGAATAGGAACGCAAAAATTCCCGTTGACGCCAAAAACACGGTCAACCGTGATGGCCTAGTGATGGCTAAGTAAAGAGATAGTGGCAGGCTCGCTATTCCGGAATACAGCAGCCCTCCACGAAGTTGCAAGTGCCAGCCCGGAATCGCTAAATCACCACCAAACCAGCCTGTAGCAACCAGAAAAGACTCATGCGAGGCCCCACGGGGGTACGCTTGATCTGGATCGAACAATGACACAAAATGTCGCAGGTCTATGCTGTATAGAAGGCTTAACGCAATAACAATTAGTAGTAGTAGAGTTAATGGCTTGCTATAAATTTTTGCAGTAAGCCCAGCGGCCTGCGGCTTCATACCTAATTGCATGTAGAGTAAAATAACAAGCGTTACTATGGGCAGGCAATAGGAAACCATCAAATCTATATTAGTCGTTGCTCTTTCCCAGGAATTGAAGGCGAACCAGACACTCACTAAAAATGTACCTAGTAGCGGCGCTATAGCCATAGCGCGAGCAAAGTTAAACGCCGGCTCACATTGCTTGGCCATTGAAGTATTAAAAACTCCGGCAACGGAAACCCCTATCCAATAGAACAAAAATGCTGCCGTCAGCCAAACGAGTTCAGCTAGATGACTATAAAAAACAACTAGCAGCAACATCACTGCGCAAAGAATTTTGGCTCTCTCTTCGACTAAGTCAAACGAAATACTCTTTAGATTAATAACCGCACATTTTTCCGAAGTTTTACTGCTATCAAGAACAGAGAAGGCTACGTAAAAAAAAGAAAATAATGCGGCATAGGCAATGTGCGATGGCCAGGCGGAAACTCGTAAATATGAATCACCTAGGCCTGGTAATAGGATAAAAAATATGGCGCTAAGGATTGCTAGGTTAGCGTTCTTGCTCAGTGACAATGCCAGCAAGTAAAAACCCATCACTTTCACCACCCCCCCCCAAGCGGTAAATGAATTCCATAGAACCGCCATAGACTCACCTGAAACTATGTGAGCCAACGCCAAGTTACCGTGCCAAAGTGGCGGATAATATCTTTGACTAAAACCATTTAGGTGGCCGAAATCAATACTCAATGAACTATGCGAGGCAATTTTGCTAGCCAAAGACATATGCCACCAGGAATCAGCAAGCAGCTCAATCAATCCGCCATTGTACAACAGGATAATAAAGACAAAGGCGTAAACACCAAGCCGAATAGCGCCAAATTCAAATCGAAGTGGCTGAAGGCCCGCTAAACGGGGTAAGAGATATACGCTACTCAAAACCAAACTAGCAGTTAGGAAAGGCAAGATGAAACGCATCTTAGCGAAACTCAAACTCAGTAAATCCAGACCATAAAGTAGCGCTCCATTGATCAAAATAGAAATAAAGAATGCGGCGAGTACTTGAGCCTCTATGGGTCTAGTTAGTTCAGCGTAGCCTGCCGAACAGGACCGCAACAGCCAATTTACCAGGAGGCCATTAAAGAAAAACAAGTAGGCAATCCACAAATGCGAATCCACATGGAAGAAAATAGGCATCATGTAGGACCTCTAATTTTTGTAATACGCTAGATACCAATCAGCAAATTGGCGGACACCGTCGTCCATTGAGATAGTAGGCTGGTAGCCGAAATCAGACTGCAGCGCCGTTGTGTCAGCCATAGTCCTGGGTACATCACCATCTTGCATCGGCATCATCTTGATTTCCGCGGCAACGCCGAGGTGTTTTTCTAAGGAAGAAATGAAATCCATTAGCGGTACAGCTTCACCTCGGCCAATATTGTAGAGCCTGTATTTGTTTTTTGAATCCACACTCTCTGCGATACGCACGACGCCTTCAGTTATATCGTCGATATACGTAAAGTCGCGAATCATATCACCGTTATTATAAACTGGGATCGGTTCGCCGCTCAACATCCTTGAAGCAAATCTAAAGGGGGCCATATCGGGTCTTCCCCATGGACCATAGACGGTGAAAAATCGTAAACCTGTGCATCGCATACCATAGAGATGAGAATAGCTATGCGCCATCAACTCGTTGGCCTTTTTGGTTGCAGCATAAAGAGAAACCGGATTATCTACTCGGTCGGTCTCATTAAATGGGAAATTATGATTCGCGCCATAAACCGAACTCGATGATGCGTACACTAAGTGTGCGACCTGATTTTGCCGACATACTTCTAAGATATTTGCGAACCCAACTAAATTTGAATCTATATATGACTGAGGGTTTTCTATCGAATATCGCACACCAGCTTGAGCCGCTAGATTTACCACTGTGTCAAAACCATATTCTGAAAATAGATTTTCAAGCGTAGGCCGATCACATAAATCGGCCTCAATGAAAGTAAAGTTTCCGGCGTTTTTTGAGCTATCAAGTTCTGCGAGGCGGGCACGTTTTAGGCTAACATCATAATAATCGTTTAGATTATCAATACCAACTACCCGATGCCCTAAATCCAATAGTTTTCGGGATAAATCGGCACCGATAAAGCCTGCTGCACCACTTACTAATATTTGCATAACGCACTTTGCCTTCTAATTCGGTGCTTAAATTTAATCTCTAACTGATCATGCGATGACACTTCCATCAAGCGCGAGGCGCAAGCAAGCCAAAAAACCCATAATAATTTACATTACGGCCGATAGTATATATTACAATCGCGTCAAAGCAGGCTAATTGACTCAAATATGACCCCTCAAATCACCATTATTGCTGCCCGTTGGCTGATTCCCATAGAACCTAGAAATACGGTACTCGAAAATCATGCGGTTGTGATCGAGGATAATTTAATTCTGAATATTTGCCCGACGCAATTAGCACTCGAGCGATTTCCGGAGGCAGTCGTTGTTGAGCGGCTTGATCATGCGCTAATGCCTGGCTTAATAAATTCTCACACCCATGCCGCTATGTGCCTATTTCGTGGACTGGCTGATGACCTGCCTTTAAACAAGTGGTTGAGCGATCATATCTGGCCTGCGGAGGCGAAATGGGTTAGCAGCCAATTTGTCGAAGATGGAACACGCTTGGCAGTGGCTGAAATGCTATTAGGCGGTACTACTAATTTTACCGATATGTATTTTTATCCTGATGTCGCGGCACAAGTTTGCCAACAATTAGGAATGCGCGCTACCTTAGGACTGCCTGTTTTAGATTTCCCGTCACCCTGGGCTAATGGCCCGCAAGAATACTTTAAAAAGGGCTTGGCCGCGCATCACGCTACGGCTTCGCTAGCATTGGTTGATTCTGCCTTCGCACCGCATGCACCCTACACCATATCTGATGAACCACTCAGGCAAATAAGAGACTACGCAGAAGAACTACAGCTGCCAATTCACATGCACGTACATGAGACAGCTCAAGAAGTGAGCGATGCATTAGCACAAACCGGTATGCGACCTCTGGCCCGCCTCGAAGCGCTAGGCCTGTTGAACTCAAGATTGATCGCGGTACACATGACTCAATTAACCGACCAAGAAGTTGCCTTAGTGGCCGCGCAAGGAGTACATGTTGTACACTGCCCTAGTTCCAATGCGAAGCTTGCCAGCGGCCAATGTAGAACCCACGACCTTCTTCAAGCCGGCGTCAATGTTGCACTAGGCACAGACGGCGCCGCCAGTAACAACAATCTAGATATGTTCAGTGAAATGCGCGCTGCCGCATTAGCCGGCAAGCTTGAGTCCGGTGATGCACGAGCACTACCGGCCTGGCAAATACTGGAAATGGCAACTATTAATGGAGCTACCGCTGTTAACCAACAGCACTTGCTTGGTTCGATTAAAATAGGCAAGATCGCAGACCTGATTGCCGTAGACTTAAAATCGGTTGCGACCCAACCTGTGTACAACCCTATATCTCAAATCGTTTACAGTGCATCGCGTGAACAAGTAAGTGACGTTTGGGTGAACGGTGAGCAGTTAGTTAACAACAAAAAACTGAACAATATCGACACATCAGGACTGCTGAAAACGACCTCCGAGTGGGGCAATAAAATTCGTGACGCGGTTACGACCTAAAAAGAGTAAATTATGAGTACGAGTGTGAAAACCGACAATGTAGATCCGGCCGAGATTAAAAAATTTGAGGATCTCGCTTCTCGTTGGTGGGACCCTGAGAGCGAATTTCGACCACTGCACGCCATCAACCCTTTGCGCACTCAGTATATAAACCTACATTCACCAGTCAGAGGCTTGAAGGTTTTAGATGTAGGCTGTGGTGGCGGTCTAGTCAGTGAAGCTTTGGCCGAATTTGGCGCGCAGGTGACGGGTATTGATATGGGAGATGCGCCCTTAAGTGTCGCAAGGCTGCACTTACTGGAGAGCGGGAATAGAGTAGAGTATCTGAAAATTACCGCAGAACAATTGGCAGAACAGCGCCCCGGCCAATACGACATCGTAACCTGTTTAGAAATGTTGGAACACGTTCCGGACCCAAGCTTAGTAATAAAGGCTTGTAGCGAATTAGTTAAGCCTGGCGGCGATGTTTACTTTTCGACGATTAATCGTAATCCAAAAGCATGGCTAATGGCGATTGTTGGCGCAGAATATGTCCTTAAGCTGTTGCCCAAAGGCACTCACGAATACAGCAAACTAATCAAGCCTTCTGAATTAGATGCATGGTCTAGAACAGTGGGCCTACAAACCCAAAAAATGGTGGGACTGCATTACAATCCCATAACTCAAGGCTATAAGCTTGCACCCGGGGTTGATGTTAACTACATGATTCACACCATCAAAGCAGCTTAGCCTGCGACCAAGAAATCATAAATGAAGCTTAAAGCACTATTACTAGACTTAGATGGAACCTTAGTTGATACCGCGCCGGATATGGTTGGAACATTAAACCGCCTGTTACGCAATCACGGCCAAGCACCCGCAGATCAATACGCAGCAAGCAAACTGGTCTCTAACGGCGCTAGAGCGTTAATAGAGTTCGGTTTTGCTAAGCCGTTGGAAGAAACACGTAGCTTAGATTTGATCGACGAATTTCTCAGCGATTATGCTGAACACGTTGCAGATCAAAGTAAGTTGTATACAGGCATGCCTGAAGTGTTAGACCTGTGCACTGAGAACAAAATTGTTTGGGGCGTGATTACCAATAAGCCATTGGAATTAAGCAGAGCATTGCTAGAGGGTTTAGGCTTATTTGATCGTTGTAGTATTCTTTTAGGTGGCGATAGCTTGCCGGTTAAAAAACCGGATCCGGCGCCCATGCTGCATAGCTGCATGGTTCTTAATCTAGCCCCAAGTGAATGTCTTTATGTGGGCGACCACGAACGCGATATTTTAGCGGGCAGAAATGCGGGGATGGACACGGCGGCCGCCTTGTGGGGGTATATTAATGAAGATCAGAACCCTGCCGATTGGGGAGCGTCTTATATGTTAAATGAACCGAGCGGGCTGATGCAGTTAGTTCACGAAAAAATCGCGAGTAAGGTTTAAGTGCAAGCACTGCTGCACAACTTTTTCACAAGTATTGGGATTAGCCTTAGTACTGATGCACTGCTGGTTATTGTGGCGGTTTTATCGCTCGTTCTAGGGTATTTTTTGGCTAAGCTTATCCATCGGCGAGATATGGCGGCCCAACGAAATTCGGCTGAGAAAGCCTTAGAGACCCAACGTAAGGATGATCTTAGTTTTTTTGATGACCAATTGGACCAACTGAGCCATACCTTCAGCTCATTGTCTCAACAAGCTTTAAGTAACAATAGCGATTCATTTTTGACCTTGGCGAAACAGAGCTTCTCGCAACTCCATTCGAGCTCAACCAGTGAGTTAAAAGCAAGTGAAAAAAGCTTTGCTGATTTAATTAAACCAATTCAACAATCCATTTCCGATACCGATGCCCAGCTTAAAAAACTCGACACCGACCGCAAGTTAACCGAAGTAAAACTTGGCGAACAAGTTTCGAACCTACTCGATTCCCAGAGTAATTTGCAATCTGAGACACGAAATTTGGTAACTGCCCTGCGCCGCCCAGAAGTTCGTGGCCAGTGGGGTGAACTCAGCCTGAAACGCTTGGTCGAACTCGCAGGCATGTCGGAACACTGTGACTTTGAGGAACAAATAACCGTAACAACGGCCGAAGGTTTATTACGACCTGACATGCTGATACGCTTACCCAGTGAACGACAATTAGTGGTTGATGTTAAAACGCCTCTAGATGCGTATCTGTCCGCCACAGAATCCAGTGATCCTGATCAACAAAAAGCGTTCTTAATTCAGCACCACAAAAATGTTAAGCAACGGATAAAAGAACTAGGTCTAAAGCAATATTGGCAACAATTTGAGCGTTCCCCAGACTTTGTTATTTTGTTTATTCCAGGCGATCAATTTTTAAGTGCCGCATTAGATATCGATAAGTCCTTATTGGAGTTTGCTTTGCAGAATCGAATTTTACTAGCAACGCCAACCAGTTTGGTCGGTCTGCTACGAACTATTGCCTATGGTTGGAATCAAGATTTGCTGAGTAAAAACAGCGAACAGATTCGTGCTCTAGGCAGCAGTTTATATCAACGGTTACAGACTCTGACCGACCATCTGAATAAACTAGGCCGGCATCTAGATCAAAGCGTAGAGCAATTTAACAAGCTCACAGGGTCGTATCAAAGCAAGACTTTACCAGCCGCGCGTAAACTCTCTGAACTTGGGATTAGCGACGAGCCAGTGAAAGAAATTGCAAATAGCAATGCCGCGCCTGTTCGGTCTGTTTCTAAGCTCGATTAATCAAACGCTTATCGCGATCATAGCGCATGTGATTTAAGCGGCACTAATTTATAGTGCTGCTAATTCAAGTACGTTCAACGCTGATTCCTGTATTACTACGTAGGTCCAATAATAATCCGTATGATAAACACCCCAAACTGGCACAATTACCAAACAAATAGTTTCTTCTTTAAAGGCAAGGTCATTTTAGTGACCGGCGCTGCGCAAGGTATCGGTCGAGCGCTAAGTATTGCCTTAGCTGAGCTTGGGACAACTGTGCTGATGCTGGATCGAAAAGCCCGGCACTTAGAAAAGCTGTCAGATCACATCACCGAGCGCGGCTTTACTGAACCCATAATCCTACCCGTCGATTTAATGGAAATCACAGCCGAGTCCGCGACTGTCTTAGCACAAGCGGTGATGGGCGACATTGGAAAACTCGATGGTCTGGTGCACAATGCTGCCGAACTGGGATCTCCAAGCCCAATGGATCAATACGACTTAGAATATTGGAATAAGGTAATGCAGACGAACCTACACGCTCCTTATTTG
>JBLHMH010000119.1:0-10003 GCA_047621785.1 Polaribacter sp.
GTACTAACGAAAGTACTTGCTAACAGCAAGGCGATACGTGACATAGAGCCTTTTATCATTGCTTGATCTCCAGTCCTTGGTTTTTGGTGCTTTCAACGACGCTTTTTTGCATAGGGTCCAGCCACTTTTCGCTGATGAATATGTATATCCATTCAAGCAAGATCATCACTAAAATCACAGCGACTGTCGCAACAATCCCAATCGTTAGCGTTGCGCCTGGCGCCACTGGTTGAGCAAAAAAATCTCGGTAAAATGCTATCCCACCAACAAAAAATGCATGAACGGCAACCAACATCGCAGTAAGTGTGAATCTCACTCTGGATCTCAGCGTAACTAGTTTTATAAATGAAGATGTATTATGCAATGTGTTTTTACTCTCAAATACGATTAGATCAAGTAGCTCTCGACAGCCAGTTTTTTCAACTTAACACGTTAACAATTCTAATGATACATTATTTACGCGTAACTGCACTCTCCTGTATCATATTTATTTTGCGGTACTCCTACTGACAATAGCCAGCTAGACCAACGCCGAAACCATTTAGATAGGCGACCAGCAAGAGGTGCTTGTTTAAGTACGACGAATGCGTTTGGCTTAGGGGCTATTATCGGGACCATCGGCGCGGTACTATCTAGAAATAGCATTGCAACTGTAATAACAATGTTATTCCTAACAATGCGAGTTTCCGCTGTATTAGCTGGAATCGTTCTAAAAACTATTCATTCGTGTGACGAAAGATAACAAGTCTATTTCAAGAACATAAAATAATAAGACATCAAAATGACACAAGCTGAATCCACTGAACAATTAGTTTCTCGCATTATTGACAAAGGCCAAGTCAGCTTTCAACAGGTGTTGGTAATCGTTCTTTGCCTAATGTTTAACATGCTGGACGGCTTTGATATCACCGCCATGGCGGTAGTCGCCAACACGGTAGGACAGGAGCTTTCTTTATCCGCCGATAGGCTTGGCTTCATATTTAGTTTTGCGTTGGCCGGAATGATGATTGGGGCAATGCTACTGGCACCACTGTCTGACATTATTGGTCGCCGAAATATGATCATTGCCAGCTTGCTGTTAGTGTCAGTTTCAATATTGTTTACTGCGCGAGCCGATAGTCTCTTTGAATTTATTGTTCTGCGCTTCTTTAGCGGTCTAGGCGCTGGTGCCATGTTAGCCTGCCAAGCGACATTGGCCTCAGAGTACAGCCCAGACAAATACCGCGCGCTGTCGGTTGGAATAGTAACCGCAGGCTACCCCATGGGCGCGATGATGACCTCGGTAATAGCCGGCTATGTTATGCCTGACTACGGTTGGCGCGGCATGTTCTGGTTTGGTGGCTGGGTTACCCTAATTATGACTATAGTTGCTCTACTGCTGATTCCAGAATCGCTTAAGTTTCTATTTGATCGTCGTCCAACCAAGGCTTTGCAACGCGCCAATCGCATCTTAAAGAAACTTAAGAAGGACACCCTCACTGCGTTGCCCGAAATTCATTCAGTAGAGATACAGCACAGCGGTTTAATCGGAAACATGCGTAATTTACTGCACCCAAGCATTCGCTCAACCACCTTAATTCTTTGGGCTGCGTTCTTTATGTGTTTCGCCACGCTGTATGTACTTATGAGCTGGATACCCAGACTGGTTGAAGATGCCGGACACGGTTTTCAGGTCGGCCGTGATGCCTTCTTCTGGTTTAACTTTGGGGGTGTGGTAGGTATTCTTACCATGGGAGTATTATCAACGCGCTATGTCTTGAGTAACGTCATCAGCTTAATGGCCTTCGGAGCCGCTATATGTATGGTAGTTTTTGCCTCAATAGATCTGACTCTGAGCCTAATGATGGGACTAATATTTTTAATTGGGGTACTTCAGCAAGGCGGCTTTACCGGTTTGTACGCGGCCGCTTCTAAGGCCTACCCCACAGTGATTCGAACCACAGGTATTGGCTGGGCTATTGGCCTAGGAAGATCTGGTGCGGTAATCGGTCCGGTTATAGCGGGTTACTTAATAGCCGCCGACTTTGATATGTCGAGCATCTTCTATTTGTTTGCGGTTCCAATGATTGTCGGCGGTGTTATGGCTTACACATTAAAAATTAAATAGCTTGAGGGAGCTCCTCGCAACGAAGTAATGATGCTGCTGCGGCATACACTAAAATTTAATCTAAACGCCCGAAAAATCTATCACACAGACAAAAATACAATATAAGTTAGAGCATAAATAAAGCAGTTTTATTTACTCACTAGGAACCAGCGCCAACACCCTAGTCGGGCTACCCGAACCATTTTCGATCTTCAACGGTGCTGCCAAAATTATCGCCCCCGTTGGCGGTAATTGATCTAAATTACAGAGACTGGCCAGGCCACATTTATTGGCGCCATGCATCATCGAATGACAAGGAAACATGGGCTCTTGGCCGGAGGCCTGACCTGCATCGGTGCCAACGGTTTCAGTGCCGACACCCAATACATTTCTTTCTTCTGCTAAAAAGCGAACCGCATCAGGATCCCATCCTGGAGTATTCGAGCCGTCATGCTTAATGTTTAAACATTCTTCATTGTTTAACTTCGACCAATCTGTGCGATATAAGAACCAGGCGTTTTCAGCTATTTGACCATGCTTAGCTTCCCACTTTTTGATGAAGTCTACGGTCAGCAGAAAGTTGCTATCTTCGCGCGCCTCTTTAACCGCATCAATCACATAGGCTGGCGCAAAGAAGTTCTCTAGCGCTAAGGTATCGGTAGCGTTGTTAGGATGATCCTTGCCGGTAACCCAATGAATAGGAGCGTCAAAATGCGTGCCGGTGTGCTCGCCGCATTGAATATTATTCCAATACCATGCGGGACCTTTATCATCATACTTGGAGATTTGCTGCTTCCTGAAAGGCCACGATTCTCCCCATTTGAATTGGCTAGGTAGCGGCAATAATGGGGTTTTCTCATTCAATGTGCGAGTCAAGTCCACAACCCTTACATTTTTGGCAGAGATGGCAGTAATTAAGTTTTCAAGAACATTCATATTTTATGCTTACCTAATAGGATTTGGATTTAGTAATAATCGTTTGGCGAAAGTGCTTAAAGATAGATCAAAATTGCGCCCAAATTCGCATCGCAATTAACTAGATCGACACGCTTGTGATGAATACGCCATTGCTTATCAACTCTAATCAAATCATGCTGATAGGTCCCAGCATAGAGCACCTGTTTATGGTTTGAATACACCACGCAGTGAAAATTTGAACGCACTGTCATTTTATCTTCATCGTGACTTTCGTCTATTCGAATATTTCCGATAATATGCGAGCTTCGAATAGGTAACTCTTTTGATGCCGCACGCGGGTGCTTCAGGTTGCGCCGACGAATCTCCATAATTGTTCGATCATCATAAAACAAAGAAATATGATTGAATGGGTCTTCCTGCTCAGGCATCACCGGCATCCAATAGGTCCCATCATCAGCATACAGCTCGATCCATTCATCCAGATTCGACGAATCTAGCAAATCGGCCTCTTTATACAATAACTCGGTGACTTCGACCATACGCTTAGAGCCGATCATAGCTGGTTCTCCGGTTTTACAAACCCTGGTACCGGCGGCGCGGCAATCGGAGTACCCGCCAAAGGTGCCCCCGCCATATAATATTTCCAGGCTCTAAATTGAGTACGCATATCGAGGTCACTAGTGCCTACGTTGCTACGCCGATCGCCTAGCTCTTGATCAGAACCAAAGTTGCGGTGAAACTCAACCCAATCGCTTGCTTCGCTTAGCAAGCCTTGTTGTACGAGGGTGTAAACTGCCAAATCATCCGCACCCACCATTGAACCATTACAATTGATCAGGCGTGAATACAACAATGTTCTTTGAAACATCGATTCAGGCGCACCCTTTAGTTTAAACGAATAGGTTTCTATAATCGTTTTATCTACCGAAATTGGCCGCACCACTCTAATATTCTGCACTGCCGATTTGAACGTTACCGACGGGTAATACAAAGTATTATGTGAATTGTAACCAAGAATTTCATCGGTTCGCTGTTCTCCGTATGACGCGACCATGGCCACCCTATATTGTGGGTCTACCGAATAGTCCGCATGAATACTAGTTTCACCTCCATCAAAATGATGGCCATAATCAAAACCAGTGATGCCGGTATCCTCATAGATTTCATAAGATGCGCCAAACGGAGGAATGATCTCTGCCTCGATACGATTTGGAGAATCTTCTGGTAAGGTGGCGATATAGTGCTTAGCCGAGTCAACCACGGATTTATGCACTACCATGGGGTGCATAGTGTCGTTCAGATTTTCTATAAAGAGCTTCCAATTGCAATCGTGCTCAAACTTAAGCACCCCACCAGCGGCTTCAACCTCGCCTTCAGGAGCGCGGTCACAAAGATTATTGATCGTAACGGCCGAGCCCCCTAGCCAGGTTTTCAAGTCCACCATATCGTGGTCAAGCGTAGCGAACACAAAGCCACGAAACAGCTCTGCACGAAACGGTTGCATACTGTATTCAGCCGCAGTTTTATCGAAACCGGTACATTCATAGCCCTTTTGGTAAGGCACACCCACTAATTGACCGTTTAATTTATACGTCCAACCATGATAAGAGCAAGTAAAACGAGCATTCTTACCACAGGGTTTCTGGACTAACTTCGCGCCTTTGTGACCGCAGCGATTGTGTAAAACATGCACAGAATCGTCTTTGTCCCGCACCATCACAATGGGCTTGTTAGCAAAATCCATGCTCACATAATTACCCGCCTCCGGCACCTGACTCTCATGCCCGATAAAAATCCAGGACTTGCCCCATATCCGTTCCATTTCTAAGTCAAAGATCGCCTGGTCGGTGTAAACGCAACGGTGCACTTTGGTGTCTTGGACTAGTTCATCTAATTGTTGGTCGCTGTATGTCATTACTAATACCTCTATGTTAAAGCGCAAGGCTGCCTAAACTGGAACCGCCACAAACCATCAAGGTTTGACCCGTTACAAAGCTGTTGTCGGCGTGCATAAAAAAGCTTACGGCGCGCGCTACGTCCTCCGGCCTGCCTATACGTTTCACCGGAATACTCTGGGCCAGAGCCCTCTTTTTATCGCTGCCATCTTGCACTACATGGTCAAACATTTCAGTTGCTTCTATTGGGCCTGGCGCTACCACATTAACAGTAATGCCATGCTCGCCTAGTTCAAGCGCCCAGGTTCTAGACAGCCCGATCATTCCCGATTTTGTCGCGCTATAACTACTTCGGGTTTGTAAGCCCAAAGCCGCTCGAGATGAAATCATTACAATACGTCCATGGCCTAAATTTTTCATTGCTGGCAGAAAGGATTGAGTGAGGGTGATAGCGCACCCCAGATGTACTTGAGTTAGATAGTCTAAATCCTCAAGAGAAACATCTTCCACAAGACTAGCTCTGATTAAGCCTGCATTATGTACAAAACCACTAATAGTGAAGTTACTAGCCAGCGAGTCTGCGCAGGCTTGGACTGCCGAGCGATCACTTAAATCAATTTCGACGTTACGCAAATCTTTATGTTCAAACGGCGCTGGTCGACGAGATAAATTAACCACCACATAGCCTTCACTCAGCAATTGCTCACAAATAGATTTACCTATACCCGTGCTTCCGCCGGTTACTACAACTGTCTTTTTCTCACTCACTGCAATTCCTCATTACTTGAAACATAAGCTATTAAATCAGGGCTGTTGATTAGAGTTTTTGCTTATAGCTGTTGAACTTATTAACCCAGCCCCATACCTAATTGTCTGAGTGACAACCGATTAGCGCAGCCCCACCTTTTCCATGATTGCAACACGTTGGCTGACTTGCTCAACTGGAGTGTCCACCGAAACTGCTATCAAAACCGACCTGAGTGCTGTATCAGACTGAGTAAATACTTTTACCGGCGTACCCTTGGGCAAGGCTTGCGCCAAACTAGGCGAATTCCCAAGACCCTCTAAAGCCTCTGCAAAGGTACTCAACGCCAAGTGAACGAACATACACTGACCTGCGACTTGCACGATCGCGATTGGCCAAGGAGCATCTTTGATCTTTCGTTTAAAAAACTCCCACTGGCTATGATGCAACTCCGATGTACTTAGAATCACCCCGTCATTGGGTGTGTCTCGCCAAACCATTTTATCGCTCAAACAACTATGACAAAGTTCACGCGGTGGATAGTTGACCGTTTGGCATTCATCGCAATGCTGTAGCTTTAACACACCTTGATAATTGGCGGCGCTAAACGATTCACCAATTAGAGTCCGAGCCTTGGGTGGTTTCGGATTTTGGCGAATCCAGGGTTTCTCATAGGTCAGTATGCGTCGCTTAATATGCTTGCTACCCATTGTGCTTACCTCCGCGCAATCCGCCTATGTTCTGGTCGCTTGCAGCCATGATTGCAGCCCCTGAACATAGCCCGCGATCGTAATTAATCATGCCATAGCCACTTGCTAAGGCGTAGCGTGCGTCTTTTACTTGGTTGTGTTCTGATTGCCCAGTTAACTGACGAATATTTTCCACTACTCCCATATAACCTGCCGCCGCGCCAGCTTGACCAATAGACAATTGACCGCCACTTGTGTTGTGCGGTAGTTTTCTGGATTCTGGCCCAGAGGCATCGAAGCGCAAATCAGTTGTTTTAACAAACTCTGGCCCCTCGCCTTTTTCGCAAAAGCCCAGATCTTCGAACTGCATCATACTGATGACAGGGTAGTCATCATAGGTTTGTACTAAATCTATGTCGGCTGGCGTCAGCCCCGCATCGCAATACATTTGTGGCGCAAACTCAGTCCAGCCGCCTCGGGTTTGCACGTCATCTTGAGAATGAGAGTTGTGCAGCTCGCCAGCTGATGCAATAACGCAATACGGTAGGCCCAGTTGTTCGGCCCGTTCAATACTCATGACAAAGAATCCTTCGCCACCGGCACAAGGCATCACGCAATCGAAGAGGTGTAATGGACCAGCCACCGATCTTGAATTGATGTATTGGTCCATGCTTAAAGTTTTATGACCAAATAGAGCAGGCGGATAATGATTGGAGTTATAGCGCTGGGCTAGCGCTAGCCGCCCAAAATCTTCACGCGTTGCGCCAAACTGATCCATGTAATGTTGAGTGATCAAGGAGAAAGCTGCATTTGGGCCACCGGCCCCGTAAGGGAACGAAGCATCTTGAGTGAAGGTACTGAATTGGCTCGTCATTACTTCAAATGATCTATGCCCAGCGGCGTCACCGCCAATGCAGGCAACTATATTGGCATCACCTGATTGCACTGCTCTTGCAGCGCGACGCAATGCAATAACCCCAGAACAGCCACCATAGGGCAACTGTTCTATCCAGCGCGGTGCGATGTCAAAATGTTGAGTAAGACTTATTGCGTTATCGACCCCAAGCGAGAAACTGGATATTGCGAAACCGTCAACATCCTGTTTTTCAATGCCTGCGCCTTTAATCAGCTCGCGTAGTACACCGCCTATATACCAAGCTGCACTGTGTGAATCGTCTTGCTTTTTATAGGCATACGATATCGGCACCGTTAGCGCCACACCCGCATAAGAACTCGGCGATTTACGCTCCATAACATGACTGCTAGATTTAGAATTCATTTCTTCTTCAGCGCTCGCAAATCAAAACAATTAGCGTGTGAGTCGATATTAGCTACGATTTCACCCGCCAGCTTTTTCAACTCAGCTCGTTGTGGTTTATTTGAAGCCGTTAACGGTAATGACTCTAGAAATACGACATAACCTGGCAATTTGTAATAGGCCAATGACTGACGTGCTCGTTCTAAAACTCGCAGCGCCGTCTCTTGTTCTGGTTTCGCCCCCTCTGCCAAAATAACGCAGGCAATTACTTCATCCCCACGAATTTCATCTGGCACTGCGGTCACGGCTACTTGATCAGTTTGAGAATTGAGGCTCAGAGTAGCTTCAACTTCTAATGCTGAAATATTCTCGCCACTACGGCGAATGACATTTTTCAAGCGATCCACAAAATACAAAGAACCATCCTCGCCCTGACGTAAGATATCACCCGTATGTAACCAACCACCTTGCCATACTTCATCGGTTGCAGCCTGGTTCTGATAATAGCCAGAGAAAAACCCTTTGCGCGGATTGTCGCCTTTGGCCCGAACCAATAGTTCCCCTGGTTCGCCTACCGCGGCCTGATTGCCAGACTCGTCAAGCAGTTTTATTTCCAGACCTGCGGGCTGTTTACCAATGCAAGAAGTGCCCACATGGCGAGGCTCTACTATGGCCGTTATGCAATTGCTGCATCCGGTCTCGGTCATACCCCAGCTTTCAATGAGTGGAAAACCGAACCGTTCCTCAAACTGTGCGTGATGAACAGGGTTCACTCCTGCACCAAAACCAAATTTTATCTGGCCTTTAAAATTATCACTGTCCTGAGCAGGCATATTCAATAGAATAGCGGGCATCACGCCAAGGTAATGAACTACGGTGGCCTCGGTTGCGCGAATCGTTTCCCTCCAACTTTTAGGATGAAAGCGATCTAGTTGTATGATGCAACCACCCGTCATTAGCATACCCATGGTCGAACAAGCCATTGCGTTCATGTGAACCAGTGGCAACGGTGTTGCCAGTCGCTCTACACCCTTTTCTAGTTTGCAATAGCCTGACGCATCTCGGTACCAAGCGCCACTGCTTAAAAAATACTCGTTGCTTAGTAAACACCCTTTGGGTTTACCAGTACTGCCCGAAGTATACAAAATTGCGCATTCGGTTTGTAGAGAAATAGTTTGCGGTGACGCTCCCTTGACCTGTTCAACTCCCAGATTAGTGAGCAGTACAGAACTAATATTAGTATCCGACACAATCGGTAATTGCAATCCAGCATTAGCCGCTGCATTTTCCAGCAATGACAACTTGTGCGAAAAACCAACGGCCAAGCAGACATCACTATGTTCCAATAAATAGCTTACTTCATCGACCATCAATTCCGAATTAACCGGAACCACACACACGCCTAAGCCATTCAATGCAAACCAATGCGCAAAGAACTCAGGTTTATTCTGCAATAGTATCGCTACGCGGTCTCCAACCCTTAAACCAATACTTCGATACTGCTCACGCAATCCATTAGAAACACTAAGCATGTCTGCATAGCGGGCGTCAAATGACTGCAGGATTGGCTCGGCCATACCTGAGTCAGCAGACAGGGCGCTAGCGGGAATATGCAAAAATGGCCGCTCAGCATATTGCTCTGCAGATTCTACTAATTGCTGGTATACACTTAAAACTGCCATAAGATTTGAGGAATAATGTTATTCTTATAATATATGAATATTCATGTTAATTGAAAAGTAAAAGAAATGCCAGAATTTACAAACAACTATTTAGGATACCTGCTCGCACGCTGTAGCTATGAGGTGAGCGCACAGTTTCATCAAAAGCTAAAAGAGGAAGGCGTGCCGGTAATCACTTGGCGAGTACTATCATCGATAAGAAACCAGGCAGATACGGTTAACCAACTCGCTAAGAAGGTGTTAGTAAATCAGTCAACTCTGAGCAAGGCACTTGATCGCATGGAGCGAGATGAATTGATACGTAGGCAACGTGATCCTGAGTTTCGTAGCAAAATAAATATTCAAATCACCAATCAGGGGATGGAGATGATTGATCGATTGATCAACATTGCCAACCAACATGAAGAACAGACCTTTAACAGATTGAGCGAGTCAGATATGCAGGACTTACGTGGCCTGCTCAAAAAGCTCATCGAGCTCTAGGCACAACATAGATGAAAAACATTAGCCCCCCTGAACAGCATTGGCGCGCCTTAGAAACCATGTATCTGGCCGCCCCAATAAATGATTTATATCCACCAACCATAGAGATCAGCGAAGCCAAGGCATGTATCAGCTTAGCGGTTGATCCCCAACACTTTCATGTAATGGGTTCATTGCACGGTTCTGTTTACTTCAAGCTTCTTGACGACAGCGCGGTTTTTGCAGTCGCATCAATGAATCAGGATCA
>JBLHMH010000120.1:0-10002 GCA_047621785.1 Polaribacter sp.
CAATTTCGGTTAGCTTAGCGGTATTGATCTTATATGCCTACCCGATGCTGGTGTTGATTTACGCCATACTGCAGAAGCAACTTAAACCGTCTATTCAACTTTTATCGATATTTGCTCTAGCCTTTATCGGCTTATACTTAGCGCTGTCTGGCGGCGAGATTAAACTGAGCACAATGGGGTTAGTTTTTGCTGCATTAGCCAGCATTGGTGCCGCAATGACTTTTATTAAAGGCGCAACTGTGGCCCCGCTCGTCAACCCGTTGTTGATGACCTTCTGGGTTAGCCTGATTGGCTTGGTGATTATTGTCCCTGTCGCTTTTACACAATTTTCATTACCCAATTCGAGCACAGGGTTGATAGCCCTATCCACTGCAACTCTATTTTATATGGTCGCAATATTGTGTCAGTTTCAGGCATTAGCTAGGCTACCGGCGACTGCAGCGGCATTTATTTTAAACCTCGAACCAGTTGTCTCTATATTATTGGCCGTATTCGTTCTGCACGAATATTTAAATAATCTTCAATGGGTAGGTATTGCCTTAGTCATTGCAGTACTGCTGGCCTCAATTCGAATTAAACCTAGCCAAACCTAGGAGGAAATTAGGTGATTTATTAATGCAAGGGATCAATTAATCCGATTTCGCTCCTAGCTTTATCTGCATTTCAATTGGCTCTCCATCTGTTCTCGTGGCGGTGGTGTTTTCAGTGATCAAAACTCGATTTTGTAACTTAGCGTCGATGGCAAGCAAAGCTGTTTTCAATACACTAGCGCGCGCTGTAGCCAGTTCAGCCAGAGCTTGCGGCTCAACAATTTGTACCTCGATGAGTAGTTTGCGGATCTCGCCGGCGTAGGCCAGACGATCAAAGTTGGCAACGGGTTTAGTCTGACCTTTAACTTCTGCCTTAGTGGTGAACTGAATTTGTAGATCTTCCAGTGTCTGGGCCGCAGCGGCCTTATCGGGCTGCTCTGTGAACAACTTCTCGAGTGCCGCTGCGCGCAAATCTACAGTTTGAATTGAAGGATCGCTGTTGGCGGCGGCTTTGGCAATACGTAGTTCCAGAACTTCGTCCACTTTAGCCGTGCGCATGGCGAGGCCATCCGCCACAGGGTCTGCGACACCCGCGATGGTTAATTGTAGTTCGGGCCTGAGCGACAGGGCTTCGACCAGTTTTTCAGTCTTTTCTAGTTCTGGCGGTGTTAGGTCAGAGCGCCCATGGGGGAACTTGATGTGCTCGAGCTCGCTCGCCTCGATTCCGAGCAAGCTACCTAGAGCAGTAAAAGGTGACAGGACGACTTTAACCAACAATTTTCCGAGAGCACTGAAAATAACACCGCCATAGCTAAAATCGGGAGAGTTGATATTACCCCGTACCGGCAGGTCGATATTGATTTTGCCGTTCACATCTTTTAATAAAGCAACGGCAAGGCCCAGAGGCAGATCCAATGCATCTGGATGAGGCACTTTTTTTCCCAGTGCAAAGTCGCGCAGAATAATGCTGTTTTCACCGGCCAATTCACCGTCTTTCACCGCGTACCCAAGTTTCAAATCGAGTTTGCCACTGGCAACTTCACGTCCAGCAAATGGAATACTGTAGGGTGAAAATTTTGGAACACTAATATTTTCGAATGAAACCAGAATGTCGGTGTTATAGCTCGGATCAAGAGGCGTGACCATGCCGCTAATGCGGGCAAGGCCAAATTTGTCGACTTTACCTTCAAGCAAGACCTCAGAAGGCTTGTTGCTCTCAGTAGATATGGTTGTCATTTTACCGTTCAACTCATCGATCTTTACTGCAAAGGGGAGTGGCAACGAGAGGTCTTTGAAATCAGCTGATGCATTCGCCAGCACAATATCGCCAACCCTGACCTTTAGAGCGGTCCCACCTTCTTGATTAGGGGCATCGACCTTTACTTCGCTTGTTTGTGAATCAGCTTTGCCAGCGTCGGTTTTTTGCACCTGCCCAAGGTTCATGCGGCTATTCTTATCAATCAGGATGTCAGCATAAAGTCTATCAAAGTGGAGTTTGGAAATGTCTAGCTCGCGCTTGGAAAGGCTTAAGGCAATTTTGCTGGCGCGGAAGCTTTTCCAACTGGCTAGACGCTTCTGGTTTATCGACTCTGCCATAGCAAGGTCGACAATCTCGAGATCGCCATTGAATTTAAAGGCCTCATCGGATGCATTACTGACACGTCCAGACAAATTGACTGCGCCTGAATCCATATTCAGGTTAGCTTGCTGTTTGATGTAGGGATGCACGCCCGCCAGTTGCAGGGCATCGAGTATGACCTTTAAGTCGAACTGGGGTTCAGGCAAAACCGACACTTCACCAATGAGCGACAAATTACCACCGCTTAGCACTTGCATATCTAAGCTGGTCGGGAACCGTTTGCCCGGCAGATTACTGATATCGCTGACATTCAGATTGAAGTTAAAAACACCTAGCTTCGCCGCAGGCTTGACGGTCTGATCCAGCATATCCAATACCAGATCATTAACAGCGAATTTTTCTACTAACAGCTGCCATTGATCATCTAAATTACCCTTATCATTTTCGCCGGCCAAAGTTTTCTTAACTTTAGTTTCGTTTGCATTAGTTTTAGACGCAGTATTTTGCTCCCCGGACTTAACCTCTCGGGGCTCGACATTGAACACGCCATTCTCATCGCGAATTAGAACGATTTGCGGGTTGTCCACTGATACCGACCCCAACGACATCGTTTGTTCGGGCCAGCGAAAATGACCATCGCTTAGTTGAATTTTGGGCAGTTTCAAAATCTGTTGATCGTCACCGGCAAAATCAAAGCCAGTACCGTCGGCAAAGGTGTTAATAATAATGTCGGTGAAGGTCAGGTTAAAATTATCGACCTTGGCTTTAATCTGCCCGCTGTCGCTTTCAAACATTTCATAATCCAGTTCGAGATCAGCCGAGCCATCGATAATCTCAAGGCCAGATTGATGACGAATGTACGCCGAGACGATTGGAAAACGTGAATCCTTAATCGTGGCACGACCAGACGAGCGCAGTGGATTCAAATGCAGATCTCCGCTCCAGCTCAAGGTTCCGATGTCTTTCGTAGCGAGAACAACATTTTGCTGGCCCGCTCGATTAGGCAGTGTATTGAGTTCTTTGATCGCTATATTAATTGGTCCAAAGCGGGCCTCAACCGGATCTATTAATAGTTGATCCGACCAGTTGATAAACCAGTCTTCGAGAATGAAGTTGAACACCAGAGCCTGAATCAACCCAGGCTCTTGCGAATCAGTAGCAACTTCGCTCGCGACTTCATTAACCGCAGATGGCAACAGGTAATCGAAATCCATGTTGCCAGATTTATCACGAGCAACAAATAACTCTGCTGTCGACAAGCGCACTTCATCAAAGGTCAACGCTAACCTGAACAGTGAACTAAGCTGAAAATTGGTAAAAATTTCCTCAATTCGAGCCGTTGGCGAACCCTCAGGATTGTCGAGCTCAAGCCTGGTAATGCGAAGACTCAGCACAAATGGGTTTATTTCAATTTTCTCTAGGCGTAGCTGGGCATCAAAACCTTGTTGCATCGTCCTTACTAGATTTTTTTCCAGCAGATACGGCGCGAGGAAAAACCCCAGCATCGTATAGACAATAATTGCGCTTACGATTGACGTAAACCATGGATGCTTTTTTACATTTCCGATAAATTTGTCGATAAGTGTTTTGATGGCTTTACATCCTTAAGTCGATCGTCGAAAACTTAACTCTTGAGGTTCGGCATTATTCAATGCGTCCTAAAGTAGCTGATGGCTGAATGTACTTCAAAAGTTTACTATCGTTGACCACTGATCTCAATGATTTTGAGATCAGTGGCTTTCATATTCCCCGATCAATTTGATACAACCGGCCCAGTCGCGATCTTGAGTCTACGGATAGCCGCTCGGAAAATTAAAGTCGCAGCCTCTGATGTGATTTTTAGAACCGATATTGGCCTTTTACTGCAATCTCGCAGCGAATTACCGCGATGTGATCATCCACTTGAAGCACTTCGGTTCATAAAAGCATAAATTTTATTTCTATTAATCTTTCCTGTCATTCATCAACCGACGAAAGTTTCTTAGATTTGTGATTAAAAAACTACATGATTTTGACATTGATGGTAAAAAAAATGTTTTGAAATAACAGAGACAGCATCAATATCTAACCTTACAAATGTGGGTAGGTTCATTGCAGTGCTTAGAAAATTTGGATGTCGTTTTGCATTAGATAACTTTAGCAGCGGGCTTTCTTCCTTTGGGTATCTAAAGCGATTACCTGTCGACTATTTGAAAATAGATGGGATGTTTGTAAAAGGTATAGTTGATGATCCAATTGATCATGCAATGGTTAAATCAATCAATGAAATTGGTCACATCATGAATATGAAAACACTAGCTGAGTTTGTTGAAAACGATGCTATTAAAGATATGCTTATAGAGATTGGTGTTAATTACGCGCAAGGTTATGGCATTAATAAGCCCATGCATTTTAAAAAATTACTTAATCATTTAAATGAAGCGTAACCATAATACCAAGCTTCGCGTTATTAGCGTCAAATTCGAATCATATTAATTCAGTATATTGTCTGCTCTACCCTCATTAAAGCTCTATTTTTAGAGTACCTGCAAACGAACTTAATGCTCTATTATATTCAGTCTGCAACTTTATTGCTCGGCAACACTTACATTAACGCCTACCTAAGCCAACCTCTATTATCGTCTCTGTAGGCTAATTTGACGTCCAGCCCAGGGTGGTTTTTCTGAGATTTGGGCACGCTTAATTTCGGTCTGAACTGCTTGGGGCATCTCGATAGTGCGGGAGTCGTGAGTACTATAATGTAGACCCATAAATTCTGCGGTAGCGCATAGTTTACCGTCGACAATCATCTGATGAGCGAACCATATCTTTTTAGTGTCACAACCCAGTAATATTGACTCGATTTCTATCAGCGCCGGGCTTCGTACCTCTTTTAAATAACGCAAATGAGTTTCTACCGTATAAAGTGCGCAGCCTGTTTCCTCAAAATAATCGACGCCAACACCAAAATGATCTTGTAATTTCCAGGTCGCATTACTAAACGGGACTAAATAATAGGCTTCGTTGAGGTGTCCATAGGCGTCGATCCAGCTATCTTGCATCGGCTCGGAATGAAATTTGAAAAGGGTCATGATGATGCTCAACTTAAGTTGAATAATTAATGTTTAGAATATAAATGATCGTCTAACTTGGTGCCAGAATACTATAAGTTGGGTCGAAGCCAAAGACTGAGGTAGCCAGACAACATCTAGGCATTTTTACACTCTGTTGATAGAGCGCTATTACTCGGGCTTGAACCTGCCTTTCATTAACTTTCGTATACAGATTGTACAAGCCATCTACGCTGTCAACTTTTTAAAGGGCGATTTACTTTAGTTGGTGTTATTAGCAAGCTATGGTATGTATGTACGGAGTTATCTAACTGTTAAAGAGAGCCTATGTCGATTATACAGCGAGTTTTAATTTGTTTTATGCTATTGATTTTGGCGGCCTGCAGCGAGATGGCAGCCAATGAACTAGATACCTCTGTGATCCCAAAAGCAGGCGAGACCTTGTATGTCGTTACTAGAATGGGTGGAACTACTTATTTTGAAGGGCGTGACCAAGCGCCTGCGGGGCCCGAGGTTCTTTTAATCAACCGCTTAGCGCAAGAATATGATTGGAATGTGATGTGGGTTGTCAAAAACTCGACTGCTGAAGTATTAGAAGCTTTGGAGCAAGGCCTTGCGCACATAGCGGCGGCAGGATTAACCCATAATAAAACTCGAGATGAAAAATTTACTCGCGGCGCCACGCACATAAAAGTGACTGAGCAGGTCATTTGTCCACAAAAACTTGAGAATTCACCAAAGACCCCAGAAGATCTGGGGATGATCCAGCTGGTTGTGGCCGCTAGAACTAGTTATGTGAATACCCTCGAATCTTTAAAGCAGAAACACCCCGGCTTAAAGTTCACGCAAAGCGAAGAAGAGTCTACAGAAATGCTGCTGGCACGCGCCACTGAAGACAGAATCTGTGTGGTATCAGACTCAAATATTGCCAATAAAAGTCGTCGCTTGTTTCCTCTTCTTAGAGTCGCTATGACGTTGCCTGGAAAGAGCCAGTTAGGTTGGTATTTGCCGAAGAAGGCAAGTAAATTGGCAGATCTAACCAGATCTTGGGCCAAGTCCTCCAAGGGACAAGTCGCTATCGATTTAATGTATCAACGGCACTATGAGTATTTGAACAATTTTGATTTTGTAGATTTACGCGCTCTAAGTCGCCGCATTGATGAGCGCTTACCTAAGTACAAAGAATATTTTATCGAGGCCGAAGAGAAAACTGGAATTCCAGCAGACCTGCTGGCCGCGTTATCTTACCAAGAGTCGCACTGGAACCCCAAGGCCGTGTCTCCAACCGGTGTTAGGGGCATTATGATGCTAACCCGAAATACCGCGAAGTCTTTGGGCGTAGATGATCGCCATGACCCCAAAATGGCCATCTTGGGGGGCGCTGATTACCTAAAAGATCGCTTCGACCGTCTTCCCGATAGTATTCCGGAAGAAGATCGCTGGTTTCAAGCCTTGGCAAGTTATAACATTGGTCGCGCCCACCTTTTGGATGTCAGGCTCTTGGCGCGGAGAATGGGTAAAAATCCAGACTCTTGGCAGCAAATCAAAGAACTTTTACCATTAAAGTCTAACAAAAAATACTATTCAAAAATGAAGCATGGCTATGCTCGCGGGCATGAGCCTGTGCTTTATGTACAACGCATCAGAAATTACCGCGATGTTATTCGTGAGTCTTTCAACGAAGGCTAGGACCTAGGAGAAGGTGCTAGAGAAAGGGAAGAAAAGGCAAGGAGTGTACACAACCGCATCATGCTGATACGCCTAGCTCAAGACTCAGACAGCATAGTACACACTCACAATAAAAGTGTAATTCCCGCTATCAGGTTCAAGCCAATAATAATGCGCTTGAACAAGATATCGTTCAGATGCGGATAGACCTTCACACCAAGCCACGATCCGATGATCAAAACCGGTATACACCAGATTAAATCTGTTCCGGTCTGCTTGGTAAACATTCCGGTTGATGCAAATGTGACAACCCCAAGGCCATGCATGATTAACACGAAAGGCTGGCAAGAACCGCGCTGAAGATGTTTAGGCCAACACCGAACACCCGTCCAAATTGTCGGAAACAGACCGGATAAACCTGCGAAGCCCCCCATCATGCCGCCGCTTAATCCTACAAAACCATCAAGCGGACGCCCACCGACCTCGCCTACAGATGTATGGGGACGTAAAAACATCCATAACCCATAAACCACCATCAGGGCACCGATCACAGTGCGGAAAATATCCGGCTCTACATATCCCAGCGCCCATGCTCCCACAGGGACACCCAAGACACCGCCGGCAACAAAGGGCAGTAATCGTGAGAAATTCAGCGTTTTACGTAACCTCAAAAGCGGTAGCGTGTGCATCAGAACACCACAGGACACCACCAGAGGAATAGCCGCCACCGGGTCCATAATGTGCAGCCAAATAGCATTTAGAATCATAGCATCGGCAAATCCTACGGCACCTGTGACAAACGCAGCGATAAACGCACCGACTAATAGCAATGGTATATAAAGGGATGGATCAGATAACATTATTTATTGGCACCAGGAATTGATTTTGGGTCACACTAATAGTGATGACATTTGTCTTTGTTTAAATCGCATTCATTACAAACTTTATGGAGCTGGTATTGACCAGATAATTTGACTGCGAACTGTAAAACTTATTTATCGTTTTAAAGTAAGTAGCTAATCAACCATGCCTTTGGTATGCACTAGCAAGAGCGCATTAATATCATCAATGTGTTCAACCTGCTGTAACAAGTTAAACGCCATTTTCAGATACACATAAAACTCCACGTTATTCGCTTTGGTCAATTCAATCAGGCTGTATAAATTTATTCTTTTTATTTGTGTCCGACTACTTACTAGAAACAGCCCGTTCTTTCTTCCATAACAAACGAGCGTAATGCGTTTCCAGTAGGGTGATTCTCTATAGACCAGCTGCCGTCTACTTTTTAGGCTATAAAACTTGACATCTGATTGCTCAGAAAGCAATGACGTTAACTTAGCTGCTTTCTCGCGGCATATTTTCAGTGCCGAGTTTAGGCGTATTTTTCATGCATTATTATACTAAAATAATGCCCTAAAGCCGAGCTTAATTCACGATGATTGAGTGATTGATGTGCATTCATTTGGCTAATAAAAAACTGCGCAGAAGCCAGCAAATATATTCTTCCTTTCAAATGATCACATCGCACGAAGCATGCGTTGACCATTTTAAAAATTATTTTTCTAAACGTTTACACCAAAGACAAAAAGCCACTGCGATCTTAATTTAATGCTTTTCATTTATCGCGCTGCTAACAGCAGAAACCTTGGGTCAAGATCTATTTCTTGCCTCCTACAATCCCAGGACAAATACAAAGGTCTTACGACCTGTATATTTAAATGGTCTAGTATTTTGCAAGATTCAAATATTGTCACCATTCACGATAAAATAATAAACATAACGATGTTCTAAAGCTTGGGTTGATGGGGCTTCCGGCAATTCGGTGAATAGTCGCTGCGTAAAAGGCAGCTATTACATAATCACAGAGATTCGGCGCACTAGCTGAAAAGGCTCTGTGCTTTAGACATCAAGTTGCATGAACAGAACATATGAGAATTGAATTCATAACTTTCATATAAGTTACTTTACATGCTGACCTTTTTTATCCTTAACACTCGTTTTTAATGAGCTTACCTTAGGATATACTCATAACTGGGACTTACTGAGATTAACCATGCCGCTAATTACATATCTACCATGGCACTAAATTCATTAATCGCAGGGCCAGGAGCCATAGGCTCGTTAGCATGCCTACATGCCCAAACCCTAGGCAAGGTCGCAGCATTTCCTCATCGTACTGGAATCTCACTACCTAAAACAATTGTTCGTGGTGACCAAATATCAAAACTTGATTGGTCACTCGAGACATCCTCTCCTGCATTTCGACCAAACCTTATTTGGATATGTACGAAAGCATTTAATGCGGAACAAGTCGCAACAACATTAGTTGAGAAGTACCCAGATGCAGCCATTATCTTGCTTCACAATGGAATGGGCCCACAAGAAGTCATTCAACAGCTGGCGCCCAACCTTTGCATTTTAGGTACAACTTCATGCGGCGCCTACCAGCATGAAGTCGGCCACTACACCCAAACACTCGGTGGGCAAACGTTACTAGGGTGCCCTACTGGGATTGCAAAGGACTCTAAATCAAGAACTATACTGGATGAAATTATTGACAGTTCCAGCGATTTCAGTTTGCAGAAAAGTGATAATCTCGAGAGTGAAATTTGGAATAAACTCTTGGTGAATGCGGTCATTAATCCTATAACGGCTTATTATCAAATATTGAATGGAGAGTTACTGAAACCGAAATATAAGAAGGATATTTCCAGCATATGTGATGAAATCAACAGGATTCGAGATGGTCTCGATCTTCCTATGATCAAACATCCTATTGAGAAAATATTGAACGTTGCTGCGTTAACCCATTTAAATCGGTCATCGATGGCAGAGGATATTCGACTGCACCGAAAAACCGAGATTGATTTCATCAACGGTTACCTGATTAAAAAAGCTAGATCTTTAGGGTTACCAAGCGTTCACCTAGAAAAATGGTATCATTTAATTGTCTCTCGGACAGCTTCCTAAGTAAACATACATGAACCATTCTCATGTAACTTATCGACATTTTGATTTAAAAAGACATCATACAATAGACAAAAAACTAATGAGTTTGCACGAACCGCTTTGTTCAAATGCTAAGAATAAAGCGGGCCAGTCATATTTGCGATAAAGTTGCATTAATGCCTCCTTAAAACAGAAGGCGTGACTTTATTGTGTTAATGCTGGCTAT
>JBLHMH010000121.1:0-9927 GCA_047621785.1 Polaribacter sp.
GAATTTGACAACCGTTCGGCTCTTTACGGTATGCAAGGTACGGCTCAAGACCTACGCGAGGCGTTTGGCCTATAAATCAAAAGGCACGCTCTAGGCTTGATACATACTAAGTGCCATTTATTGCGTATGTAAAATTATCATTTCTTTTGCGACAAGAGCAGCAGAAGGTAAAAACATTGTAGAAACAATCCGTTGATCAACTACCACCTGGTACTTATCTTTTAACGTTGTTTTGTTTTGTGCGATTGCACCATTTTTATTTAACTGACTTTCAACCAGAAAAGGCAATAAGGTTCCTTGTTTTGCCCATGATTTAGACTCTTCCGTTGAATTAGGAAAACCAGCAATTTTTTTATCTTTAACGAGAAATTGGCCTGTAGATAATACTACATTTGCAAAAGCACCAGCACCATGGCCTCCCGCACCAATAATTCCACCTGACTCATAGATTTTAGCAATTATCGACTGCAACTCCTTATTATCGGCGACATCAAATAATGGCCCGTATCCACCACCAATATACACTCCCCAATAATCACTAGGATTAACTTGTTTAGGGGCGAAGGAGCTATTCGCTTTATCCATGAAGCCTTCATACTTGATTGTATAACTACTGATGCCTAATGGATCCATCATAAACTCTACGCTCCCTCCTTTTGGCGACCCAAAGGCAACATCATAACCATGAGCTAAAAAAACATGGTATGGGGGAGCAACTTCTAATAGATTATTTCTTGCATCGTGCTTTTCAGGGTCTCCCATATCAACCATGTTTGAAGCAATAATTAATACCTTTTTGTTCGTTGGTTGTGCATGCAGGCTAGCCGAAATGAGTAACGCCGTTATAAATAGAACTAAACTGAAATATTTCATTAACTTCTCTAATAAATTATAAGGTTCAGTAGTTAGACGCATTGAGTTTCTAAAAGGTTCAAAGTCATTTGTTTACGCACTTAACGCGGTCCCGGCCAAGCACGTCTAAAAACGGATTCTAACTCTATAGAGTTTTATTCAATTCATAGGGTGTGACCAACAACTTCATAGTGGACCGCGGCAGTTCTTTTTAATTAACCAGCCTTTCCTTAACGTTCGGCATAATACGCCGGCTTACCAGTACACTTTGCCCGGTTTTGAGCTTAACCACACCGGTGCCCGAAGCTTTTCGTTCAAGCGACGAGATCAGCACTGTATTTACAATGTAGGAACGGTGCACACGCAGGAAGGTCGACGGCAGGTTCTGTTCCAACTCATTCAGGGTTCCGTGGTGGAGTATCGTGTTACCCGCTAGCAGCACTAACTCGACGTAGTCGCCGGCACCTTTGCAGTAGGCGATATCGGCAACAGTAACTAGCTCTGATTTATTGGCGCTGCTAACACTTATGGTTTGCTGCCTAGCATCGGCTTCATTCTGGTCGATGATCAATTGCAGTTTGTCGGCGCGAGCTTGTTCGCGCACCCTTACTTCCCGTTCATTCGCGTAGATTAAAACCTGTTGCACGAACAACATCGCCAGGAAGCCCGCTACAGTATAAAAGAAATAGATGTCCAGGAACGCACCGGGCGCTAACAACAGAATAAGCAGAAACCCACCGAAAGCCAGCATTAATCCAACAACCGATTGTTGCTTAGTGATCGTCAGGTGGCTCGCCAGAATCAGGCACAGCAAAGTCGGTACTAACATCGCAAGGGTCGATTTACTGTCAAAACCCGGTGTCAGTACCAACGCAAGCAGTGTCAGTGCCGCACCGGCAGCGAACCATAGCTGTTTTTTATTGACCGCCAATGCCGCAAGAGTGTGTGCCATCAGACTCAGCCCGAAGCCAATTGCAAAAACAAGAATCATGATCAGGCGTGTTTCGTGAAACGGGTATAAATAGGCTACTAGCCCACGTGATACTTCAAAACAGAGTTGCCCGGCTGCGCACAACGACATCAACGGCAGGAATGCCGTTTGCCAGCCGCGCCTTTGGATAATGGCCAACAACCCAAAACAGAGTGCTCCGAGAAACAAAACGCCAAATGGAAATAATGATGGCCAATAGTGTTCAAGTCGCCGGCTGGTCGGATCTTGGTAAGTATCAAGGCCAATCCAGTGGATCGACTGGCTCAGGTGTAAAAGCCCTAGATGTGATGACGCCCTTATCACTAGTTCATTGACGCCCTCTCGAATAACGGAAGGAGGCACAAACAGGTAGGCATCCATGCGACCCGGAAATTCAGTACGACGATCGCTGCCGGGCATGCCGTTGCGGCCGATCAATTGATTATTAAGATACACCTCGCTCGACATCTTTGCCGAGATGAACAAGCCCAATGGTTGCAACGCTTCAAATCCGCTGGCCGGCACCACCAGGGTCCCCTTGAGCCAGATTTCCGTATCCTGCGGGTCCACTTCCCAAAACTTGGCAGTCCTACACTGTGGGTCATCGAAGTCCGGCACCGGCCCATTAATGCTCGCAGAGGTTGGCTCATCCTGCACCGGGCAGATGACCACATCGGTTTCAATGTGAATTGCCACCTGTGCCAAAGAGGTTTGAGTGCCAACAAGCAACAATAGGCAAAGTGAACAGATAGTTCGAATCAATTTCATGTGCATAGCGTAAACGCTAGTTGACAATAATACACGACCATTCACCGAAAAAACCTGACCGTTGACAGAACACCACGTGACTTTATATTGCTCTCTGATAGTTTGTCTGTAAATACATTTCCAACAATCAATCTGGGCGGCTTTCATCGCTCAGCACAAATTTAAAGGCAGGCAATACAATGTTACTAACCATCAAAATAAATCGTAATGAAAAAATCACAAAAACCCTACGGGGCATATTGTTAAGCCTGATTGCAGTCATCCCGATGGCCTGTGCAGCTGGCCCATTAGCCAAGACCGAGGCACGCGAGGTAACCAATTTCGAGAAAATTGAAGTGAGCGGTCTGGTCAATGTCAAAATTGAGCATGGAGACAAGGCGGGGATTGAAGTACGAGCCTATGGGATTGCCCTGCAAGACATTATTACCGAAGTTGATGACGATACATTGCTGGTGACTACCAAGGGCTCACACAGCGGCGAAAGCATCTCTATCAAAGTTACTTACACTGATTTAATAGCGCTTAAAACCAGCGGTTCGGCAACCATTACCACCATTGGCGTACTAAAAGCGGATTCAATTAACATAGAAATCACTGACGCCGGTGATGCCGATCTAGAGCTGGATGTAAACCAGCTGAACATTGATATGCGGGGCAATGGCAACTTGAAATTGGCAGGTCAGACTGTGTCCCAGTCGCTTACCTCGCATGGTGGCGGCGGAAGCCTGAGTAATACGGGTCTTAGAATAATCGGCAAACAGAGCTAAATCACATAAGTAAACTGAGGCATATATGAATAATCGAATCTTATTATTGTTTGGCATTGCAATCCCACTGCTATTTACTACGGCCATCCTAGGGCTGGGAACTTTGGTGGACGGTTACAGCCACCTATCAGAAACCGTTAGTGAAATCGGCCAAACTGGTTCGCCGGCAGAGTTGCTGTGGAAGTTCGCCGGCATCGCGGTTGCACTTTGTTTCTTGTTATTCTCTCTAGGCTTGTATCGCTTTTCCCGCGCTAATTCGCTGTCAGTGTTGCCCGCTTGTCTGGTGGCTTGTTTTGGCTTAATGACTATTGGCACATCTGCTTTCGAATCACCTCATCCAATGCACAACGTTTTTGGATTACTGCTGACGCTCGGTTATATGGCACCTTTGGCACTGGCTCTATGCTGGCGCGGCCTGGACTGGGCAACACCATTGGTCAGATTTTCATGGGTGATCTGGGTTTTTATTCTGGCCTCCATTGCTTTGAACCTGTCACCGCTGTTTACCCGCGATCTTTTCCCGCTGGAATACTATGGTTTGGTGCAGCGCAGCCTGTTTCTGCTGTTCTATGGCTTATGGTGCCCGGTGGTGGGCCTAAGCCTATACCGTACAACCTCCAACTCCTCTATCACTATCAATACTAGCGCCCAAACGGATATTTCCCATGCATAAGATAAACTTACCCATTGGTATTGCCTTACTCGCGTTAATCACGAGTACCCATTCATTCTCAGCCACGAACGAAATCGAAATCACATTCGAGGCCGGCAGCGGTGAAAAAGTAGCCGCCTACCAAGGCTCGTTTGAGGTGCCTGAAAATCGTAGCAATGCGTCTAGCCGCAAGATACCAATCAACTATGTGCGCTTCCCCGCGACAGGAAAAAATGCTGGGCCACCGATTGTCTATCTCTCGGGTGGGCCGGGCGGCTCAGGCATCCGAACCGCAAAATATCGCCGCTTCGAGCTGTTTATGATGATGCGACAATTCGGCGATGTGATAGCGCTCGACCAGCGTGGTACGGGTGCCCTGCACACCACGCCTGAATGCAAATCTAGCAAACGAATTCCGCTCGACGATGCCATGTCAGATGCCGCCTATTATGAGATTCATAGACAGGCCATGGTCGAATGCCTTACGTTCTGGAAAAACCAAAATATCGATATTCTGGGCTATACCACTACTGAGAATGTGTCAGACCTGGATGCACTGCGAGAGCATCTGGGCGCCGACAAGATCACGCTTTGGGGTATATCCTACGGCAGCCATTTGGCTTTGGCCGCGCTCAAGCAAATTGAGGGTCGCATCCACAAGGTCATCATCGCTAGTGCTGAAGGCCTCGACCAGACCATTAAGATGCCGTTCAGGACAGACGATTATTTTTCAAGATTACAAGACGCCATTGACCAGCAAGAACAGCTGAGCACTCAATTCCCGGACATCAAAGCATTGGTGCGTCGCGTGCACAAAAACCTGGAAGAAGCACCGTTGCCAGTCACCTTTGATAAAAACGGGGAGTCCATTACCCTGTTACTGCAGCGCCGCAGTATGCAACAATTCGCATCTGGCGGTATCTCCGATCCAAGTCGTGCGTTGCAGCTACTGCAGATTTATGACGCAATAGACCATGGCAATACTGAGCCGCTGGTAGGAGTGTTGAAACGGTTTGTTGAACCAAATAAGCCAATCACATTTCCAGCCATGTCGTATGCGATGGATTTGGCGTCCGGCCAGAGCGAGGCCCGCTATCAAGAGATCATGAGGCAAGCTGAAACTTCACTGCTGGCAAGCCACTTGAACCCGACTATCCACTACACCGGACTGATCCCCAATCTGGACTTGGGCGATGCGTTCAGGGAAGCGCCGGAAAGTGGCGTGCCCACCCTACTCTTCAGCGGCACCCTGGATGGCCGCACCTATATCGAAAGCCAGCGCGAAGCGGTTGCTGGCTTAAAAAATAGTACGCTAATCACCGTGGTTAACGCCGGGCATAACCTGTTCAAGTCGTCACCCAAAATCACCGAGACAATTGAACGCTTTATGCGTGATGAAACAATCGACAATAATGAAATCGTGGTCGAGTTGCCGTTGAAATAATAGTACTGGCAAATCAAACTCTTGGTTGGCTAACTATTTATGTCTCTCGATATCAAACCCCTTCATTTAATATCTCATGAATTTTAGATCATGTATTACAAATTCAGTTCACTTAAGCCTGGGTGATCATCAGGTCGTCGGCCCAGTGGCCAGTGAAACAGACGTTCGTTTTCTTCAATTTGAAGATCATTGATGCTGGCATGGCGATGGGTCATCAAACCAAAATCGTTAAACTCCCAGTTTTCATTGCCATAGGATCTCATCCATTGGCCATCAGAGGTTTGGCTTTCGTAGGAAAATCGAACAGCGATGCGGTTGCCCGTAAATACCCAAAGTTCTTTGATTAGCCGATACTCCTGCTCACCATTCCACTTTTCGCTTAGGAACTCAACGATCTGATCTCGACCATATATGAATTGCGATCGATTTCTCCAGCGACTGTCAATTGTATAAGCCTGCGAAACCCTAACCGGATCACGACTATTCCATCCATCTTCGGCTAGACGTACTTTTTTAGTTGCTGATTCTCGATCGAATGGAGGCAGCGGTGGCCTATTTTCGTTTACTTCAGTCATTGTGATTCTCCTAATTTTTGTTTTAGTTGTTGATTCTCTTTGACGATTGGGGCCATTAGTACCTCGACCTGCGCCTGCGTGTAACGCGGCGTAATGTGTTGAGGGCAATTCCAGTCGAATGCTTCAACCTTGATGACAAAGCCACGCTCGACCAGTGCCCGATAGCCCTCAGTTTTAAGCTGCGACAGTAGCTCCGTTTCGTCTTTGCTGACGACTCGAATGCGGCCAAGAAGCTTTAAGCGGCGCCTATTCGAGTAGTCCATGAAGAACAAGGAAACACGATCATTATTCAGGAGGTTACCAGTACTAACATACTGTCGGTTACCGCGGAAATCAGCGAAACCGATGGTCTGATCATCAAGTACTCTCATGAATCCTGCTGGGCCACCACGATGCTGAACATATGGCCAACCGGTTTCGCTAACGCTGGACATATAAAAGCTGTCGCGCTCTGCAATAAAACTTGCTTCGGCGTTACTCAGGCGATCATGGTAATCATCGCCCTCATCCATCCCAGCGTAGTTATCGCGACTACCCTGCTGTTGTTGTACTTGGCGAACCGACTCAGTAAAAGCTATTTCGGCAAACTTGTGTCCCATGACTGATACCTCTCTACTAATTATTTAAACTGTATTCTATTTGTAAAATGAACTAAGTCCGCTTGCTAAATACGCGCCCTAATTCAATATCCCTGGCAATTGGGCGAATAGTCCAACTGCCGGGAATCTCGGAAAACTACGCTATTTAGTTGAATTGATCTTAGCTAAGGCTTGTTTGGTAGTCCAAACTGTATTGGCAATAAAGCGATAGTTGATCATTGCTGCAGCGAAGCCATCACCTTCCTCTACCTGGGCAGCGGCTGTGGCGTCGGCTACAACGGCGACTTCAAAACCTTGTTCGAGCAACTCTCGCATATGCGATTCAACACATAGGTTTGCAGACATGCCGGCAAGAATAACTTTGTCTATGCCCCGCTTGCGGAGCTGTAAAACAAGGTCGTTTGTTTCAGGCCCATATACCTTGTGGGGGCTAGTAACCACTGTTTTTCCATCTTGAATATACGGTTTGTAACGTTTCAGCCAGTCGGCACCAGAGCCTTCGAAGTCATCTACGTTTAAGGCGTCTTTGCGATCGAACATTCCAATATTGTGCATCAATTTTTCCAGCGCGCCCTCAAACTTCCAACCATGATCATGGGGATAGTAGTAATGCGGTGAAACAAATACAGGAATGTCATTTTTCTTTGCAGACTTGAATAAAGATTCAATATTTTCCACCGTATTGTTTGCGGTTACATTTTTTCCAACAACGCCCCAAGTAACGCCCTCAGGACTAAGAAAGTCGATCTGAGGGTCAGTTACTAAAATAGCAGTTCTGCCTTTGACGATCTCCATGCCAGGATCAGGCAGAGCTGCTTGAGATGTGGAAATGTAACTGCTTAGTACCAGTACAGCTAAAACGGATTTTGATATGAGTGACATGCTAATTCTCCAGATAGAGTGATTACTTAGATTTTGTAAATTAATGTCTGGTTGACGCCAGCAAGCGCAACTCTTTTCGTTGCTACAGCGCGGCCATAAACATTTGGATACGCTGCGAAATGAAATCAAGATGGGTTTCCAGCGCGAAATGACCGGTATCAATAATGTGCTTTTCAACATTGTTAAGATCTCGCTCATATGGATGCGCTCCTGCTTCTGGGAATATGTAATCGCCCTTGCCCCAAACAATCAATGTCGGAGGTTGGTACTTACGAAACAGTTTTTGCCATTTTGGGTACTCAGTAACATTAGTGCCGTAGCTAAGAAAGAGTGCTAGCTGAATGTCTTTATTACCTGGCCGATCAAGCAAGTATTGATCGTGGTGCCAGTTATCAGGACTTACTAATTCCAATTTTTCTTCAGGAATTCCGTGGGTCCACTGCCATTTGGTCGCATCTATGGTTAATAGTGCATTTCGCAAGCCTTCTTTATTTTGCGCGGTTGGTGCGGCCCAATACGCTTTGATTGGGTCCCAAAATGTCTCCAAGCCTTCGTCATATGCATTGCCGTTCTGAATAACAAAGCCTTGTACGCGTTTAGGGTGTTTAGCAAAAAGGCGAAAACCGACCGGCGCGCCATAGTCCATGACGTACATAGTGTATTTTTCTATACCTTTTTGTAGCAACAGTTGGTCAATCACAGTCGCATAGTTGGCAAACGAATACTCGAAGTCAGCTAAGGCCGGCATTGCGCTTGCACCAAAGCCGGGGTAGTCGGGTGCAATAACGTGGTAATTTTCTGCTAACTGCGGAATTAGTTCTCGGTACATATGGCTTGAGGTAGGAAAGCCGTGTAGCAATAGAATTGTTGGCTTAGATGGGTTACCTGCTTCGCGGTAGGCAATATCGACTCCTTGAATTTCTATGTGGCGATAGCGTGTATCGCTGATTCTGCTGTCTGCTGAAACACGATTCGTAGTCTCGGCAGTGGCTGCATTTGCGCTCTGAGTTATGATCGCTGATAGTCCAAGTATCGTTAGTAGCGCGGTAACTACTCCGCGATTGAGTGCTGTAGTGGTGTTCATTGTTATTCTCCAGGTAATAAGGTTTTTACTGAGAACAGCTAATCAAGCTATTTGCAAAGACCAGTAATGATCTTTGCAAACATGGATTAGCTATCACCAGTTCGTGAGGAGAATGCTACTTGGAATAAGCGCAAGGATTAAGATAGCAATCGGTTGAATCACCATTGCTGGACAGCAACAATATTGTTACTAAGGAAAGAACCATCTATTTCAGACGTACTTCTGGCGTTACTTCAGCTTATATTTGACGCGCGGTGTTCTATTAACTGTTCGGCCTGCTTTAATCGCTCGGCTAAAAAATCAATTAAAATACGTACCCTAGTTGGCATCTGATCACGGGTTGGGAATATGATCCATGTTGCAGCATCCTGTACTTCAAATTGTTCCAGAACTGGGACCAGCTCTCCGCGTTGTAATCCATCAACCATGTAATAGTCAGTCATCCTAATCAAGCCCATACCACGTGTCGCGGCTGCTACCAGAGCACGGCCATTATCACAACTCCAGGTTCCTTCCACTTTTACCGTTTGAATTTCACTTGTCTTCTGGAATCGCCATGACATATCGGGAAAGCTGAGACAATTATGTTTGCGTAGATCGTCCGGCGTTTCTGGGAGACCATGAAGATTTAAGTAGCCTGGGCTCGCGCAAACCATCACTCTGCGAGGAGCGATTTTTCGAGCAATCAACGAACTATCCTCCAAAGCGGCCATCCGAACAGCAATGTCAAAACCATCATCAACAATATCCACCACCGACATACTGGTATTCAACTCAATTGAAACTTCAGGGTACTTTTGGGTGAACTCTGCTAAGGCCGGAGCAACATAACGTTCTGCATAAAGACCCGCCGCTGTAATTCGAATATTTCCTTTAGGTCGATCTTGTAAATCAGCCATATCGGACTCCAGAGCATCAAGCATATTGCTAATTTCCAGGCCACGCGCATGATAGGTTTCGCCCATATCGGTGAGTTGTAAGCTACGTGTGGTTCGATGTAGCAACCTAGTATTGAGGCGTTCTTCGAGTCGCTTTACTTCCCGACTAACAAAAGAGGTGGATACATGCAGTGCATCGGCCGCCGCAGTAAAGCTTCCATGTTCAATCACCGCCATAAACTCTCTAAGCCCACTTTGATCAGCCATTGTTGTTCCTTGTGCAAAGTTATTGAACCAAAAACGATCTTACTCGCAGATTAAAGGTTCTGTACATTTAGTTACATCTTAAACTTAAAGTGAAACAGACAAATGAGCAAGATAGATTCTAAAAAAATTACCCTGGGCGTGCACCACGTTGGCCTAACGGTAAAAAACTTAGACCAAGCAAGGCATTTT
>JBLHMH010000122.1:0-9866 GCA_047621785.1 Polaribacter sp.
GTAGGCAAAGCTCCACATTGTAGTTGCTGCGATAACTAAACTCGCCCGACGCACCGCAACTGACTATCTCAGACACACTGATAAGGTCTGATTTAGGTGTTTTCCCATGGCTTTCATACCAAAGACCGATCGCCAAGATAAGCCCAGCACACGCACTTATTACAATCTTTTGTTGCTTTGAAAAGGGCGAGAAAAACAAAACCCAGAGTATTAAAACGCCTATCACTAAAATAATTATTCTGATCATATTACCTACTAAGTACTAAATTATTAAAAACACCTTCGAGAGAAATCATCGAATCTACTGGAATCATAACATCCCATGTCATAACATCATTACACCATGCGATTAAGTAAAATGTCAAAATGAGCATAGCTTCATTCAGTTCTAAAAGCATTTTGAGAGAAATGTATAAACAGCGGTTAATAAGTGCCACTGAAGCGCGTCGTATTGATGCCAACTTAAACCAGCCTGCTAGCCAGCTATTGCATCCAATCGCTGCTATCGCGCGCAGCTTGCCGACTCACGCCGAGCTAGAAGTAAAACTTAATTTGGAACAACTATGTGAGTGGTTTGCTCAGCAGTGTGATATTCGGTATTACCACATTGACCCCCTGAACATTGAAATAGCGACAGTAACTGCGGTCGTTGCACCAGAATACGCAAAACAGAACGGCCTGTTGGCGGTCGAGGCAAACCAAGACAGCGTAACCTTGGCGGTAAAAAATCCTTTGGATTTAAGCTGGAAAGAGAAATTATCGGGCTTACTGCGTAAAGATATCAATATCGTTTTCGCCAATCCAAATGACATCGATCGCTATATGAATGAATTCTATAGCCTCGCTAAATCAATTAGTAAATCGCGAATTACCGACCAGCGAACCGGCGATTCGCTACAACAAAATTTAGACCAATTGATCGATCTTGGCCGACGCGGCCAGCTTGACGCCGAAGATCATCATATTGTCCAAGTAGTCGACTGGTTATTACAATACGCATTTGAACAGCGCGCCAGTGATATACACCTTGAACCGCGTAAAGACCGTGGTGAAATCCGCTTCCGAATAGATGGCGTATTGCACTATGCCTATCAGGTTCCGCCCAATGTATTAATGGCGATTATTGGCAGGATTAAGACGCATGGCCGAATGGACATCTCAGAGAAACGCCGCCCACTAGACGGCCGCTTAAAAACTCGTACGCCGGACGATAAAGAAATCGAGTTGCGTCTCTCTACCGTACCTACAGCGATGGGCGAGAAGATGGTAATGCGTATTTTTGATCCCGAGGTTCTGCAACGCAGTTTTACAGAGCTGGGCCTAAACCATCGTGAGTTGGATACTTGGAACCGCCTCACCACCCATACCCACGGAATAGTATTAGTGACCGGCCCCACAGGGTCAGGTAAAACCACAACCCTCTACTCAACCCTAAGAAATCTTGCCGGCAGCGAAGTGAACGTTTGCACAATCGAAGACCCGATTGAAATGGTCGAACCTAGTTTTAATCAAATTCAGGTGCACGCCAGTATTGATCTTACATTTTCATCGGGCGTTCGTGCTTTACTAAGACAAGATCCTGACATCATAATGATTGGAGAGATCCGCGACCTGGCTACCGCCGAGATGGCTATTCAAGCAGCACTTACCGGTCATTTAGTACTGTCTACTTTGCACACCAACGACGCTCCGTCCGCGGTTACTCGTTTGATGGAGCTAGGGGTTCCGGCTTACCTAATAAATGCGACTATGTTGGGTGTTATGGCGCAAAGACTGGTTCGCACACTCTGCCCAGAGTGCAAGCAACCGGCTACGATCGCATCTGAACGGTGGGAGGAATTTACCCAAAACAATGAGATTGACTTGATCACCCCAGCAAAACCCGTTGGCTGCTTAGAGTGCAGGCAAACCGGCTTTAGAGGTCGTATCGGACTATATGAGATGTTGGAAATCACCGATCAACTGAAACAAAAAATAACCCCGGGTAGTGATCTCCAAGCCCTGCGTCGGCAAGCGCGTGAAGACGGCTTACAATCGTTGCGCATCAGTGGCGCGAAAAAGGTTGCTGACGGTATCACCACCATAGAAGAAGTGTTGAGGGTCACACAAAGTTCCAGCTATTAGTAGCGTGAAGAAACTCTATGCAACCCAATTTGTCCATATATAAGCATTGCCTAGTCAGCCCAATTGAGGTTTGCGATGCGTGATCTAATGAAGCCAAAACGCGGTAGAAAGGACAGCGCACGTGACAAAAAAGTGGCCTTAAAGACAAACGGCAAACGAGGTAAGCCAAATCGCGGAAGCGGCCGTTACCGTGTACCAAAGAAAAAAGGGTTTAAGGTTTGGCTGTTTCGCAGTGTCTTATTTGTTTGCATTATTTCAGCTTTGCCAATGGTCGCCCTGCGATTTATCAACCCACCGACAAGTGCGTTTATTGAGCTTAACAAGCTGAACAACAATCGTAACATCAAGCATGAATGGCGCGACCTTGAAGACATTTCAGCCTATTTCCCAGTTGCGGTTATTGCCTCAGAAGACCAACAGTTTCCACACCATTTTGGTTTTGATATTAAACAAATAAAACTGGTTTTGGAAGAAAGCGAAGACGGCTTGTCTCGCGGCGCCAGCACCATAAGTCAGCAGACCATCAAAAATTTATTCCTATGGCCGGGCCGTAGTTTATTACGTAAGGCCATCGAAGCATGGTTAACGGCTTGGATGGAATTAATCGTTCCTAAACAACGTATCCTTGAGATCTATGTTAATTTCGCTCAATTCGGCGTCTCTGTGTTTGGTATAGGCGCGGCCAGTGAATACTATTTCGGTATTCCCGCATCACAATTAAGCCTGCGGCAGTCCGCACTGATTGCTGCCAGCTTGCCAACTCCTTCCAGATCGAATCCGGCTAAGCCTTCAAAATACCTTAAACAACGTGCCGCAATTATCGAAGACCAAATGCCACGCATCGGCGGGCGGCGATTAATTAGCGAACTCTGATAGCGACACCGATCACTTTAAAATCTCATATCAAGGGATGATAGATCAGCTTGGCATGAGGCAGCACTCGTGCGACCATAGCCGACCAACATGAGTAGCGTAATTATGAATAGAAAGTTCCCGAATAGTAGACTGCGTCGCTCCCGCGCGAATGATTTTTCGCGCCGCTTAGTGCGTGAGAATCGTTTAAGTGTCGATGACTTGATTTTGCCGATATTTATCATCGAGGGTGACAACAAATCTGAGGCGGTGGCGTCGATGCCGGGTGTCAACCGGCTAAGCATTGACCTATTGCTTGTTAAAGCAGCGAGCCTAGTCAAGCTGGGTGTTCCCGCATTGGTGTTGTTTCCTGTTGTAGATGAATTCGCAAAATCCTTAGATGCTAAGGAGGCGTATAACCCAGACGGTTTAGTGCAAAGAGCGGTTGCTGCTTTAAAGAAAGCGTATCCAGAGCTTGGAGTGATTACCGACGTTGCATTAGACCCATACACCACCCACGGCCAAGATGGAATCATTGATGACGCCGGCTACGTGCTAAACGATGTCACAAGCCAAGTGCTGGTGAAACAAGCTTTGTCACACGCACATGCCGGTGCCGACATCGTGTCGCCGTCGGATATGATGGACGGCCGAGTTGGTGCAATTCGCAATGAACTCGAGGCACAGAATTTGGTAAACACACAAATTCTGGCCTACTCGGCAAAATTTGCATCGGCATTTTATGGGCCTTTTCGAGACGCCGTAGGCTCAGCATCAAACCTAGCGGGCGGCAATAAGTACACCTATCAGATGGACCCAGCTAACGCCGACGAAGCCCTTTCAGAGGTCGCCTTGGACATTGACGAAGGTGCGGACTATGTGATGGTTAAGCCTGGACTACCGTATCTTGATATTGTCAGCGCGGTAAAACGAAAATTTGGAATGCCGACCTTTGTTTACCAAGTCAGCGGCGAATACGCGATGTTAAAGGCCGCTGCGCAAAATGGTTGGTTAGAAGAACAGGCCGTGGTTATGGAGTCTTTACTCAGCATTAAACGCGCCGGCGCTGATGCAATTCTTACCTACTACGCCGAACAAGTAGCACTTTGGTTATCTGAGCAACTAAACGAGACTAAAACATGAGCTTACAATTCCTGCACACCATGATACGCGTTGGAAATTTAGACGCCGCCTTGGATTTTTTCTGCGCCAAGTTGGGTCTCATAGAGATGTATCGAAAAGAGGTGGAGCGAGGGCGCTTTACTTTGGTGTTTCTCGCAGCCCCACATGACATAGAAGATGCCAAGCAAAAATCGGCTCCGCTAGTAGAACTCACTTACAACTGGGACGAATCTGACTATGACAGCGGCCGCAACTTTGGTCACTTGGCATATCGAGTCGATGATATTTACGCAATCTGCCAAAGCCTTATGGATAATGGCGTGGTTATAAACCGTCCACCACGGGATGGGCATATGGCATTTATAAAGTCACCCGATGGAATTTCGATTGAGTTATTACAGAAGGGCGATAACTTGGCAAGCCTGGAACCTTGGGCATCAATGGAAAATACCGGCAGCTGGTAGCCACCAGTAGACAGTCAAAAACGATGCCCAATTACCACCTAGCGCAAGTCAATATAGCTCACTTACTAGTACCCGAAGGCCACCCGCAAGTCGCGGGGTTTTTCGACAACCTGGATCGAATTAACGCTTTGGCAGAAGGGTCAGATGGTTTTATTTGGCGCTTTGTTGGTGACTATGATCCAGACCCAATGCTGCTCTATAACGCGTCTATTTGGGCGTCATTAGATCAGCTCTCGCAATTCGTATACCGCAGTGAGCATGTGAAAGTATTCCGTCAACGAGATGATTGGTTCAGAGCGATGGATAGTGCTGCAATGGCTCTTTGGTGGGTAGACGCTACCGCACCACCCAACTTTGACGATGCTTTTGAGCGCCTAGCTCACTTAGACAAACATGGCCCAACTGAGCTTGCTTTCACCTTTAAGCAACCATTCTCTGCTCCTACTACACAACACGTTGTGCTTCATTACACTCAACCGCTAACCAATGATAAGATTCTTTAGAAAAATTCGCCAAAATTTGATTAAAGAAAATAAAGTCGGTAAGTATTTACTCTATGCAATTGGCGAAATTGTGCTTGTGGTCATTGGTATTCTCATAGCCCTTCAAATTAACACTTGGAACGAAGACAGAAAACAATCCACATCAGAAAATGAATTCATTACAAGCATAAAAAATGACCTCAAACAAGATAAAGCTTTTATTCAACTCGTAGTAGAAGTTATAGAACCAAGAATAGAAGCTTATACAGCCTTAAATAGTGGCTTAGCGAATTTATATAATAATGACAGAAAATCATTAGATTCCATATTTCATGATTATTTTAAAAGTAACCGCACATTTTATCCAATATCTGGCTCTTATGAATCTGCGGTTTCAGGAAATAAAATTACTGTTTTTAGAAATAAAGAATTAATACAACAGATTAGTACATTATATAATTCAACCTATGATAGGTTGATTGATAATGGACAAATATTGGACGAAAGATGGGCCGTTTTAGGTAAAAAGTATAGCTATGAAAGAAGAACTGGACACTTTCGCGAAATGAAACCCGAACAACTTTCTGAGCTTCTTGATGATTTGTACCATCATTATGTTCAAATGGAAGGGTATGTAAATCAGTTAAAATTAGCCCTAACCGAAATTGATAGAATTACTTCAGAAAATTAATTGAATAAATTAGGAAAAGAATAACGAAAGCACGACAACGTATATAAAACATAGCTATTATAGGCTTTGTGCGAGGTTTGTGTGTATTTGCTAAGACCGCCAATTAAGCTGTTTCAACTCTAGCGCGCTGTTATTAGCCACATCCTTATCATGAATCTATTTGCAAACATAATCGGTATGCTCGGTACAACGGCAGTCGTTGGCGTGTATTTTTTACTCCAAATAGACAAGATTGATGCGAAGGGCCTGGCTTTCAATCTAGTCAATCTGGTCGGCGCAATATTGTTATTGATTAGTCTATTAGTGCACTTCAACTTGGCGAGTTTCGTCATTGAGTTATTCTGGATTGTCGCTTCAGTGATTGGCCTTTATCAGTATTTCAAGAAAAGAGCGAAACAAGGCTGATAACTCGCATACTCATCAAACGTTCACCGCTTCTATAAAAGAACGTGCCCGTTCGATAGTTTGCTCAGCATTACTGTTGTTCAATACATCCGCTTGAACAAATTCAACATCACTGATACCAATAAACCCTAAGTAGTGGCGCAACCAAGGTGTTAGAAAGTCAATCTCGCTAGCAACTTTGGTACCCCCAGAGACAACCACAACATAAGCTTTTTTCCCTTCTAGAAGACCAACTGGGCCGTCTTCGGTATAACGAAAAGTTTCGTCCACCCTCGCCGCCAAATCACTCCATGCTTTGAACCCTGCTGGCATCGAGAAATTATAGATAGGCATGCCGATTACCAAGGTATCATTCGTTTTTAACTCGTCAACAATCTCGTTGGATAATTCAATTGCTTGTTGTTGCTGCTCTGTCCGATCTGCTGCTGGAGTGTAATAAGCGCTTATCATCACTTCATCCACAAAGGGCAAACCTTGGCTAACATCTCGATAGGTAATAGAGCCAATATCAGTTCGTAATTGTTGCGCTAGTTGGCTACTTAATTTGCGAGAAACGGACGTTGCTCCACGCGCGCTGGCGTCAATATGTAATATGTTGTTCATAGCGTTGTTCCTGTGTATGCGGATAAATTGATTTTAAATATTGTTGGGTACGTCGATCACCATAACAGCGGAATCGGTCAATGCCTTAATGCTTATAGAAGACAAGTCTCTAACTTCTAGACCATCCCCTTTGCCTAGCAAATGACCTTCAACATCAAGCGAACCCTCGGATACTAAAAGGTAGGCCTGATGTTTTATTGGATGCCTTAGCTGTGTGCCTTGGACAAGATGGCCGGCATAAATTAATGCATCTTGGTGAATTGATAGGGGTGCATTGCCATCACCAGAAACAAGTAAAGCAAGCGCGTCCTTTACAGGGGTTTTTGGAAACTCACTACTATCCCACCTAGGTTTAACCTTCAACTGATTGGGCTCAATCCATATCTGAAAAAGATTTGTATCCTCACTTTCAAAATTGAATTCTGAGTGGAATATTCCAGTGCCTGCACTCATAACTTGAACATCACCAGCGCCGGTACGACCAACGTTGCCGTTGCTGTCTTGATGTGTAATCGCACCTTTTCGAACATACGTAATAATCTCCATGTCTTTATGTGAATGCGTGTCAAAACCAGTACCTGCCTTAATAAGGTCATCATTTATTACCCTCAAAGCGCCAAAGCTCATGCGGCTTCGATCCTGATAACTGGCAAAGCTGAAATGGTGCCGAGCGTCAAGCCAGCCATGATTTGCATGACCGAGTTTGTCGTAGGGGTAGTGAGTAATCATTTTAATTCTCCTGCGATTGCTTTAGTCGTTTATGCTTTGAGTAGTGCGGGAACTAGCTTGTCCACAATGGGTAGTCGCTTAATGGCGAAGCGATCCGCCCCTTGAATGGCCACAATAACGGCCAATACAAGCAACAACACCGGGAACTCCCAGCCACCACCTTGATTACTGAAAAGCCAGCCGTTACCAAGATGCGCCCAGCTGGCACCAGCTAGAACCGGTAAACTTAAAATTGCAATAAGGCGTGGATATACCCCTGCTATCAAAGCCAGTCCTCCAACAACTTCTGCAAAGATCGTTAAATATGCGGCAGCCGCAGGCAAACCTAGACTTGCAAAAAAACCGACGGTCCCAGGAATGGTAAATACAAATAGCTTAAGAGCGCCATGGGCTAATAGAACAATGCCTAGAGTTAGTCGGCTTAAAAATGCGGCGTGATTTGGAGTGCTTGTGTTCATATTGATACCACTTTTGATTTAGAGTAGTGATTGATCGAGAGAACACAATATCAGTTCCAATTGAAATTATAATATGCAATATTTATAATTCATTAGTTCCAAAACGTTATTAATATGGATCATATATCTCGAATTTCTGTGTTTATTGAAGTTGTTAAACATCAAAGTTTTGCTGGCGCTGCTCGCGCTTTGGGCATGACTGGCCCGGCTATAAGCAAGCAGGTTCAATCACTAGAACAGCAACTCAATGTGAAGTTGTTGAACCGAACAACTCGACACGTTGCCCTAACCGACGAAGGAGCTGTCTATTTCGACACAGCCAGAAAAGCGCTAGAAGACCTAAGCGAGGCCGAAAAACAAATACAAGAATTAAAAGCCTGCCCAACCGGCAAACTTAAGGTCAATGCGCCGATGTCATTCGGCGTTCAATACCTCACCCAACCAATCGCAGCCTTCGCCCAGCGATATCCTGATGTAGAGCTTGAAATAGATTTCAATGACCGCTGGGTCGATGTAGTAGGCGAAGGCTATGACGTTGTAATAAGAATAGGCGCACTGGAAGACTCAAGCCTAATTGCACGCAAATTAGCGCCCTGCCCGATCTTATTGTGCGCTGGCAAAAAACTGATTGAAGCACGTGGTCTGCCTGAAACTGTAGCCCATCTGTCCGACTACCCAGGAATTGTGTACAACCAACATTCTCAAAAAGGGGAATGGCGCTATCGCAATCAGGCAAATGAAATATCTTCACAGAAAATTAATCGCAATTTTTCCGCCAACACCGCCGAGATGCAGTTACAAGCCTGCTTGAGTGGAATTGGCGTGGCGGTATTGCCGGTATTTACGGCAACTCGGCATTTAGCGTCAGGAGAACTGGTACAACTGTTTCCCGAGCATCAAACACACCCAGAAAGAGGTATCTATGCGATGTACCCACAGAACCGATACCTGTCTACGCGTACGCGCTTATTCATAGACTGGTTGATTGACGCTAGCAAGGGTTTTTCGTGGTGTTAACTTCTGCCACCTTAGGCAAAGCGTTAAGTACTTGGCCGCGATGTGAAGCCGCAATCACAGAAGTAGCTTTTAAATCACACCAGTGATAGCCATCCTCAACTACCTTTAATAATGGTAATCGTAAATATACATCGCTCGAACATGCGGCTTGATAATGTCGGCACTCCTAAACAATAGTGACCAACGAAGGAATTGAAACATGAAAATTTTACGAATAAGCAGTCAAGTAATTGCACTTTTCATCGCTGCGGCTTTTAGCATGAGTGCTTTTGCAGATCACCACGGCGACATGAAGCACAAAATGAAAAAAGACATTGTCGATACTGCTGTAGCCGCTGGCTCTTTTAATACCTTAGCGACAGCGTTAACTGAAGCAGGCTTGGTAGAAACATTGAAAGGCGAAGGTCCATTTACCGTTTTTGCACCTACTGACGAGGCGTTTGCTAAAATACCTGCCGACCAACTTAATGCAATTTTGGCTGATAAAGAGCTTCTTACATCAATTCTTACCTACCATGTTGTCGCAGGTAAAGTGACTGCCGCAGATGTAATGAAACTTAACTCAGCCACTACGGTACAGGGTTCAGACGTGACTGTTTCTACAACAGATGGCGTGATGATCAATGCATCAAAAGTCGTCAAAGCAGATATCATGACCAGCAATGGCATTATCCACGTAATTGATACAGTACTAATACCGGCGTCTTAAAATTCGCTAAATGTTAGTAGTAAAGGGCCATGGTGGGATTCTTTGAATTCCCCTATGGCCTTTTTATTTTTGCTTAGCATGAGGCTTAGCGTTGCACAGCCTAGGCCTTATGGTGTTTTACAATCAGTCTGTCCAGCTGGTTAGCAAAAGCTTGTCTATCGGTTTGGTTGAACGGCGGCGGACCACCGGTATGGGTTCCACTGGCGCGAA
>JBLHMH010000123.1:0-9857 GCA_047621785.1 Polaribacter sp.
CAGTAGGCGCGAGGCCTACTGGGCTTTTGTATGTATGTGGCAAAGCCTTATTCAACTACTCCCTGCCTTGCTCAACTAAGGCACAGCCATGACCAATCTGTTAAATCTTAAGCGGTAAGCGTGGTAACGCCATTTTCACCGCCCAGCAATAGAACATCTGCACCGCGTTGTGCGAACAGACCATTGGTGACTACCCCGGCTATTTGATTTAGCTGGTTTTCGAGTTCAACTGGATTGCTGATTTTCAGAGAGTGTACGTCGATTATCATGTTGCCATTATCCGTAATTACGCCTTCCCTTAAGACCGGGTTGCCGCCTAGTTTGACGATCTGTCGGCCGATGTATGATTTCGCCATTGGGATGACTTCAATCGGCAATGGAAATGCACCAAGCGTGTCTACTAACTTGGAATGATCGGCAATACAGATGAATTTTTCACTGGCTGCGGCAACAATTTTTTCTCTGGTTAAAGCTGCACCACCGCCCTTTATTAGATGTAGGTGCTTGGTAGATTCGTCTGCGCCATCAACGTAAATCGGAAGATCACCTACTTGATCTAATTCAAAAACCTTGATGCCATGCCCTCTTAAGCGCTCGGCAGAGGCTTCTGAACTGGCCACGGCTCCATCAATTTTATTTTTTATTTTGGCCAATTCGTCTATGAACAGGTTGGCGGTAGAGCCAGTACCGACACCAACAACCCAATCCCATTCTATGTATTGTATAGCCGCTTGCGCGACGAGTAGTTTGGCTTTTTCAGGTGTCATGATCTTTATACTCTTTTATAGGTAACGTAATCGAATTTTGGCGTATTGCCTGTGTTGCATTCGCGGCTGATTTCATTAAACTGCGCACCGGAAAAGTTTGGGAAGAAAGTATCAGCGATCGGCGTATCGTAGACTTCTGTCATTTCTAATGAAGTCGCATATGCTAAGAACAGTTTATAGATTTGGCCACCGCCGATGATAAATGCCTTGCCGCTATTTTCGACTTTAGCTAAGTCTAATGCTCTGTCCAATGAGTTTGCTACTGTGACTCCTTCAGCTTGCCAATTAAGATTTTCAGTTAGTATTATATTCAGCCTGCCCGGTAAGGCTCTGCCGATTGAGTCATAGGTTTTACGGCCCATGATGATCGGCGAGCCCATCGTGATTTGCTTAAAGCGGGGTAGGTCACCGGGTAAATGCCAAAGTAATTCGTTGTTATGGCCCATTTCGCCGTTTTCACCAACCGCTGCGATTAATATAATTTCCATTAGACTGCGATTGGCGCTTTGATTGTGGGGTCGGGAGCGTAGCCGACTAATTCGAAGTCTTCGAACCTAAAGTCGAAGAAGCTATCAACGCTAGCATTTAATTTCATTGCTGGTAGGTCGTGCGGGCTGCGGCTTAATTGCTCGAGCACCTGGGTTTGATGATTATTATAGATATGTACATCGCCAAAGGTGTGTACAAAGTCGCCAAGCTCTAAATCACAGACCTGTGCCACCATCATGGTTAACAAAGCATAACTGGCGATATTAAACGGTACGCCAAGAAATAAATCGGCACTACGTTGATATAATTGGCAACTCAGCTTCTTGTCATGCGACACATAAAATTGAAACAAGGTATGGCAGGGTGGTAAGCCTGCTTTTGACATTTCTTCAATCTCAGGCGGGTTCCAGGCAGAAACGATTAGGCGGCGAGAGCTAGGATTAGTTTTAATTTCATTGATCACCCATGAAAGTTGATCAACGCCCGAGAAGTCACGCCATTGCTTACCATAGACTGGGCCGAGTTCTCCCCATTGCTTGGCAAAAGCTGGACTCTTTTCAATATTGATTACAAATTCGTCGAGGCGTTCTTGCCATTCGCATGCGTCTTTTTCCAAATCGCCCAGGCCATTACTATTTAAATAGCTTTGAAAGGGCCACTCGTTCCAAATCCCGACTTTGTTATCCACCAGATATTTAATATTGGTGTCACCACGCACGAACCATAATAATTCGTGAATAATGCCGCGCAGGAAAATCTTCTTAGTGGTCAATAAAGGAAACCCCTGAGATAGATCACAACGGATCTGTCGGCCAAACACGCTGCGCGTGCCAGTGCCAGTACGATCGTCTTTGCCAACGCCGTTATCGTATACGTCTTGTAGTAAGTCTAAATACTCTTTCATTAGTCTTTATTAGCTGTTTTCACGCGCAATCGCCCGATAGCCGATATCGGATCGACAAAACATGCCGTCCCAGGAAATATTTTCAATTGACTGGTAGGCCAAACTTTGTGCCTCACTAACTGTATTACCGAGCGCGGTAACACACAGTACACGCCCGCCGCTGGTGACGACATTATCGCCTTGCGAGCTTGTTCCTGCATGAAAGGTTTTACAAACTTGAGTGTCGCAATCTTCTAAGCCGGAGATCACTAAGCCTTTTGCGTAATTCTCGGGGTAACCCCCCGCAGCCAGAACCACAGCCAGTGCGGCGCGTGAATCCCATTCTGCCTCGGTCTGGTCTAGCTTGCCATCCAGTGCGGCAAGGCATAATTTTGCTAAGTCTGACTTCAACCGCATCATGATTGGTTGAGTTTCTGGGTCCCCAAAGCGGCAATTGAATTCAATTACTTTGGGTACGCCTTGTGAGCTGATCATTAATCCTGCATATAAAAAACCAATATAGGGATGGCCTTCTGCTTGCATGCCTTTAACGGTTGGTAGAATAACGCTTTGCATGATGAGGTCGTGCATTTGATCATCGACAACGGGTGCTGGGGAATACGCACCCATGCCGCCCGTGTTGGGGCCCAAGTCGCCATTGTCTCGGGCTTTGTGATCTTGTGAGGTGGCCATTGCCAAAACGTTTATCCCATCGACCATACAGATAAAACTGGCTTCTTCTCCAGCTAAAAACTCTTCGATCACGACGCGAGCGCCGGCATCTCCGAATTTGTTATCCAGCAACATATCTCGCGCTGCGTTTTGAGCCTCTTGTACAGTATGTGCCACGATAACGCCTTTGCCTGCGGCTAGCCCATCAGCTTTAACAACAATTGGCGCGCCAATTTGAGCAATATAAGCACACGCCTGATCAGCGTTAGTAAACACTTGATAGGCACCGCTGGGGATTTTATATTTAGCTAGAAAATCCTTAGCAAAGGCTTTTGATCCTTCTAACTGAGCGGCGGCTGCGGTTGGGCCAAAACATTTAAGGCCAGCCTTTGTAAACGCATCAACCACCCCTATTACTAATGGCGCTTCGGGGCCAACAATGGTCAATTCAATATTTTGCTCAATAGCAAATGCGATCAAGCCATCAATATCCTCTACCCCAATCGCTACATTTGAAACCTTGTTTTCGCTTTGGCTGCCGGCATTGCCTGGCGCTACGAATATTTGCGATACATCATTAGATTGCGCGACTTTCCAAGCTAGCGCATGCTCACGACCGCCGTTGCCGATAATTAATACATTCATAAATTAGTGGAGAGATAGGGCTAATAAAGATTCAATTGTAAGTAGCAGATTTTAACCTGTGACAGGATCAATGTCTTGAGTTGGTGGGCAGAATAACCAATGAATAGCGCAACACCGCTTTGGTGTAAGCACCAATATTCAATGTATCGTAACCCGGCTAAACAGGTTGTTAGGTTCGCGCGTGGTTTGCTAGCCTTGTGAATGTTTCTGCTTTGATTCTGCTGGGTCGCTAATCGCTGTCCCCTGTTTGAGTCAGTTGTCATCTGTAGTACAGCTAGAGAAGGATATTGTACTCAAGAGCGCTTAGCCAATTAACCTGATACCCCTTGCTTGGTGTATGCTCTGCATGTAATTCAGAATCATCAGCAAACTACCGATGTTACACGTTATATTACACAGCCCCAAAATACCGCCAAATACCGGAAACGTCATTCGCTTGATGGCAAATACAGGTTTTCGATTACATTTAATCGAGCCGCTTGGGTTTGACTTCCAGGAGAAGCAATTGCGTAGAGCCGGGCTGGATTATCATGATTTGGCCAACGTGAAGCGGCATGCAGATTACGCGGCTTTTTTAGAACAAATAAAGCCTCAGAGGGTGTTTGCAGTAACCACCAAGGGAACGGTTTCTTATACCAATGTTGAATATTGTGCGGGCGATGCATTGTTATTTGGTTCCGAGACTCATGGGTTGCCAGAAGATGTTATGGGTTTGATTGATTCGCAAAATCGTATTCGAATTCCTATGCAGCCTAACAACCGAAGCTTAAATTTATCGAACTCGGTGTCTATAGTGGTTTACGAAGCATGGCGACAGCTCGGATTCAGTGGCGGGGAATAGCTTTCTAGCGAATTAGATGAAACATCAATACTCCCAAATATCTCAGTTACTCCATTGGTCAATGGCGGGTTTGATCATTGGGCAGTTTATTTTGGCGAAATTGGCTGAGCGCGCAGAACTCAACGACGCAGTGGTCCAGCAACTGGGATTGTTAGCTAATCATAAGTCGATTGGCATGACAATTCTTATGCTGGCGATGATGCGACTTCTTTGGCGGCTGTTAAATCCGCCGCCAGCCTTACCTAAGAGTATGCCTGTTTGGCAGTTGTCAGCATCGGCATGGACGCATCGGTTGATGTACGTGCTATTATTTTTTATTCCTGTTTCTGGGTGGTTGATGTCTTCGGCGACAGCCTACTCAGTGAGTTGGTTTAACTTATTCGCTTTCCCAGATTTAGTTGCAGCAGATAAAGGCTTGGCAGGGATACTGCGCGAAGCTCATGAAATCTCGACTAAGTTGTTATTTATTATCGTTGTATTCCATGTCTTAGCCGCATTTAAGCATCACTATATCGACAAAGATGAGATTCTATTGCGTATGGCAAACAAAACGAATTGGTTAATATTTTTTAGTAGTGCAGTTTTAGTCGCAGTGCTTTTGGGCCAACCGGTTTCAAAGGCGAAGCAGGCTACTAGCGTTCAATTAGCCAGCACGCCAACAATAGACAATAGTGAGCAGGCCCGGTCCTCAAAGGTTAGCGGCTTGATTGCTTGGGATATTGACTACCAAAATAGCCACATCAAATTTAGAGGTGATCAAGCGGGAGCACCATTTGAGGGCCGATGGCAAACTTGGCAAGCAGAAATTAAGTTTGACGCCGAGCATTTGCAAGATAGTTTTATCGACGTGACAATTGAGGTTAAGTCGGTGTTTTCTGACGACCAAGAGCGAGATCAAACAATCGTCGACTCGGACTTCTTTGATGTAGCTAACCATGCGCAAGTTCGTTTTCTGGCACAAGAGTTTGTGGTAAACCAAGAGGGTCTCTATGAAACACAGGGTCAACTGACTATGAAGGGCTTAACTAAGGCGGCTAAGTTTGTCTTCACGATTGAAGTGGTAGACGGACAGCAAGTCTTAATTGGCGAATCTAAACTAGATCGTCTGGTTTGGAATATAGGAATGGGTGACTGGGCTGATACTACTTGGGTAGGTCAGGAAGTCGATGTTAAAGTTAGAGTAACCAAAAGAGATTTGTAGAACACTAATGAGTGAAATTAATAAACAACTTAACCCGTTTAGCCGCTTGCTGTTACGTTTAACCAATATACAAGCTAATGAGTTGAAAGCAGCGGTGCTTTCATTTCTATTCGTATTTATTCTAATGGCGGCCTACTATCTTTTGCGGCCAGTGCGCGATTCCATGGCCAGTGATTGGAGTGACGCTGAAGTCAGTTGGTTATGGACCCTGAATTTTTTTATTAGTACCGCTATCGTTGCCATTTACGGACTGATTATTTCGCACGTGTCATTTAGAAAGTTGGTTCCCAGTGTGTATTTCTTTTTTGCACTGAGCTTTGTGTTGTTTTACCTGATGGCGGGCACGTCAGATAATGCCGTTCTCATCGATAAGGCGTTTTACCTGTGGGTTAGTGTTTTTGCCTTATTTCATGTTTCGGTTTTCTGGAGTTTTATGGCCGATACTTTTAATAAAGAACAAGCCGCGCGCTTGTTTTCGGTTATCGCAGCGGGTGCAAGCTTAGGCGCTATCATTGGACCTTTGTTTTCTGCGGTGCTTGCTAAGAGTATTGGCGAACAATCGTTGATGCTGATCAGCGCGATAATGCTAATGCTGCCGATCCCTATTATCTTAGTCTTAAGTAACTTAAAAAAGTCTGATCTAGGCAATGTTGATTTAAGCATAGGGATAGAACAATCGAAGATAGGCGGCAATCCTTTTGGTGGTTTTAAAGAGTTTTTCAGCAATCCTTATTTACTCGGGATTGGCGTGTTTATCATTCTCTACACCGGTATTGGTACCTTCATTTATTTTGAGCAAAAGAACTTGTTGGTGGATTATTCCAGAGCCGATCGCACTGCCATTTATGGGATTCGCGACGCCATCATAAATACCATTACCTTCGTATTAGCATTCTTTGTGACTGGCAGGATTGTGCCTAAATTGGGTATGCCTCTGGCGCTGTCTTTGGTACCGATCATCATAATTTTCGGTATGTTAGTGCTCGCTTTCTCGCCGGTACTCATCGTGGCACTTGGGCTATGGGTGACGCGCAGTGCTGGTAACTATGGCTTGGCGCGACCTGCTCGCGAGATGTTGTTTACTCAAGTGGATAGAGAGAGTCGGTTTAAAACCAAACCAGTGATCGACATTGTCGCGTATCGTGGTGGCGATGTCATTATGGGCTGGTTTTTTACCGGTCTAACGCAAGGCTTAGGCTTAGGCTTAGCCGCGGTCGCCTTAGTCGGGGCGGGCATCGCCGCCGCGTGGGGCGCAGTGGGTTGGCAGCTTGGTAAGCATTACGAGAAATCAACGTCTAAGGGCCCGAGTAGTTAAATGCGCGACGCGGCAAAGCCATTGGTGGTTTAAATAGACAGTAATCATTGATGGAGACAATATAATGAAATGTTCTAGTTGCAAACAAGGCCAGCTTGCCCCGGTTTCTAGAAGCACTATCTCCTTGCCAAACCTGCACACATTACGCTGGCAACTTGGTGGTGTTAACTGATTAATTGAAGATGGAAGCACGCAATCCGAATCATAAGTTTATTAGAAATCATCGCCTTTGAAGTCTTTGCTGCCAAAACGTCAAAGGCAATGGTTTGTCCTGTCTCTGGTCGATTGATGACTAAATATCGAATCTCAAAAGACATAGATCATCGTCTTGATTTAAGCCCAACGGCGAGTGTTATTTGGATGGATAAGGGCGAATGGGGCCTGTTAAAGGAAAAGGGCCTGGCCGGTAAGCTGAATCAAATATTCACAGCCTTGAAAATAGACCAGAGGTGATTGCATTCTTGCTCTCTAAAGATCCGTATACTCCCTAACTATGTGACTGCTTGGCATAGTTGATCTAAAAAGGCTTTACCACTACCAAGATCACGATCGGGATCATTAAAAACACGGGTAACTCATTCATAAGTCGAAAGTAACGATGTGAATGGGTGTTGATGTTGGATTTGAACTGCTTAATGGTGTAGCCGCACCAGCCGTGATACACCAAGGTTATTGCGACCAAGCATAATTTCACTATCATCCACTTACCCCAAAACCCGTAACTCAAAAGCCAAATTCCGAACACCAGCGTTGCGATTGCACTTGGGGTCATGATGCCGTTATAGAGCTTGCTTTCCATTATCTTAAATCGCTCGATACTCAGCTCGTCATCAGCCATGGCATGGTAGACGAATAGCCGCGGCAGATAAAAAATAGCAGCGAACCACGTGATAACGCTAATGATATGGAAAGCTTTTATCCAGAGCATGTTGGGTTTTGTCGAAAGGTTTCATTTAACCTGAATTATGCATTAGAAACCTGCTGCTAGTAAAAAATCTTCAAACTCTATGACTTGCTCAGGCATCATTGTTTTAATCTTTTCACTCGGGCTACGATTTCTAATGCGTAAGTTGGCTTGGACGTCTTTAGCTCATCACTCTACAGTGGGCTAATCAGTTAGATAATCTTGCAGCATAGAATTAACCATTGCTTTCCCACGCGTCGTGAAAACCACTTGCTGATCGTGAATGTTGATCAACTTCTGAGCTTGATGTTTTTCGAGATAGGGCGCAATGGAGCGTCTATCTAACATGGTACGTTGCTCAAATAGATCCAGGGAGAAGCCGTTGCTTAAACGTAGGGCGTTCATCATAAACTCGAAGGCTATATCCTTTTGCTTTACTAATTCGCTGGCCCCTGCGAACACTAGGTTTTGGTCGGCTCTTTGTAAATAGCTTGTGGGATGCTTAACTTTCCAGTTTCGAATTACCTGATCATCCTCCAGCGTAATTTTGCCGTGCGCGCCTGCGCCTATACCCAGATAATCACCAAACTGCCAATAATTAAGGTTGTGAAGGCATTGGTGATTTTTTTGTGCATAGGCCGACACTTCATATTGCTGATAGCCACCGTCGCTAATCGCTGATTGCAGCGCTGTCTGCATTTGCCATAATGTTTCATCATCAGGCGTGATCGGCGGCGAATGATGAAACAATGTATTGGGTTCAATAGTTAGCTGATAACACGATAAATGTGTTGGGTTTAAGGAAATTGCTTTAGCCAAATCACTCGCACTTTCTGCAATCGTTTGCTCCGGTAAACCAAACATAAGGTCTAGATTAAAGTTGTCGAAGCCGGCATTTTTAGCGAAGCCAGCAGCAGCAACGGCCTCTGCGCTATTGTGAACCCGACCAAGCGCTTTTAGATGGGGTGGATTAAAGCTTTGTACCCCAATTGAGAGGCGATTAACGCCCGCTTGCCTAAACCCGATGAACTTGTTGGCCTCGGCGCTCCCTGGGTTAGCTTCAAGGGTTATTTCAATGTTCGCAGACAACGAAATGCGCTCGGCGACGCCCTTGAGAATGGCATCTATGCTACTGGCCGAAAATAATGAAGGCGTGCCACCGCCAAAAAAGATAGAACTCAGGCTGCGGTTCTCCAGGGCGGTGTAATAATCTGCTAAATCGCGGTCAAGATCTGCCAACAGGGCTGCAACATACGCGGGCTCATTTACTTGAGTTCTTGCCATATGCGAATTGAAATCACAGTAGGGGCATTTCTTTTCACACCATGGGATGTGTATGTACAAGGATAGTGGGATTGGCATCGAGGGATTTTGCCAGAATAGAGCCTTTAAAAACAGCCTAATCAACCGTGATCTGGACGATAATGAGGCAACTATCGATCTTGTTTCGGTTTGGCTATATGGTTCGCTGAACAGAACATTGAATAGACAAGAGTATTAGATGAATATCGCTTGTTTGGATTTAGAAGGCGTCTTGATTCCAGAGACTTGGGTTAATTTTGCTGAAAAGGTAGGTGTGGAAGAATTGAAAGCCACTACTCGAGATATTCCCGATTACGACGAGTTGATCCGATTTCGCTTGGATTTAGTGGCAAAACACGGTTTTCGAATACAAGATATTCAAGATGTAATCAGAACTCTGACGCCCTTAGAATGCGCTAAGGCGTTTGCAGATCAACTGCGTGCTGACTACCAACTGATTATTGATGACGAAGGCCGGATCACGGATTATAAGTTAAGAAAGCCCGACCATAAGTGCGAAACGGTTAAACGCCTACACGAATTAAATTACAAGGTTGTGGCGGCAGGCGCTTCGTATAACGACACCACGATGTTAGCGGAAGCAGAGCAAGGTATTTTATTCTGCCCACCGCAGAACGTGATTGACGATTTCCCGCAGTTTCCAGTAGCCAACAGCTACCAACAACTCAGAGCTCAAATCGATACAGCGATAGGCAAAATGAGATCACGTTTAAGAGCCTCTGATTAAGGAGGTTTCAATCGCCACGCTTTAGTTGGCGATGAGACCTAACCCCTCGTCTATCTGGTTTGCGCTGGTCGATATCTATTTTCGGCTGGT
>JBLHMH010000124.1:0-9806 GCA_047621785.1 Polaribacter sp.
TGCCGATTTTGGAAACTAGTGAAAGAGTGATTCAAGGTTCCAGTGATATTATTGATTGGGCAGAAACGCAGAGCAGAGCAAAGGGATTATCGTATACCTTATTCCCCGAACGCCTCGACTCTGAGTACCTTGCCATGGCACAGCGTTTGGATGATAAACTAGGGTGCATGTTAGACGTTGTTACTATAGCGAAGGCTTGGTTGAACACCCAACGACGGTGCTATCTGTTTTCACCAAAGACCTTGGCTTAATCCAAAAGGTTTTGCTCAGTCTTGCGTGGCCAAAGGTTCGGCAAAAAATGATTAATCTAATGGACTTAGGGTTCGACCAAGGCCTAGAGTCACAGGCCATTGTCGAAGCTGAAGTAGATTCGCTAGATAGCTTGCTATCCGATGATAGGCCCTTTCTTGGCGGAGATGCTTTTTCTCGAATTGACCTGACAGCGGCCAGCTTACTCGGCCCAATTTTGAGAAAAAGAGATTATGAGGTGACCCAAACTGCCGTTCTGCCGCCCAGGCTGTCCCGTCATGTAAGGCAATGGGCAGGTCGCCCGATTGTTAGTTTAATTAATAAAGTCTACCAAGACTTTCGCTAAGCACCATTTTACTAAGCAACGAGTTTGCTAGCTTGGTAGGTATCACACATTAGTTGAACGGCAGTCTGGTCAAACGGCCTTAAACCACTCAACACTAATTGCTTGACCCCATGCCCAAGCAATTGGCCGTTGGCGTTCATGGAAAAATGTAATTCGGCCGTACCTCGCTTCCCTACTACTTTTAAGGAAGTTTCAGCCAGCTCAATTTGCAACTCATCAAATTCTAAATGCTGTAGTTCAAAAGCCATGCTCTCGTAGATAACCAAAGGTCTCTCTGGGTTTATCATTACGTCATGCTGCTGCATTAATGGCACCAGAATACCTGGAAAGTTTTGTCCGGAGAATGCCACGTAACTTACCAGTAAAGACTCAATCTTGGCTGCTTCGCGTGAATAATCGCCGGAATAGTCAATATCCAGAACCGGCTTGTGGCGCTCATTAGTGACTTCTATATGCGCTGTGCCTGTCTGCGCTTGATACGCTGGATAGTTTAGACCCGCGTCCGCTTTGACTAGACCCTGAAACCGAAACGCCATTTTTTGATGCAAGCCATACTGCTGCAAAGCAAGGGCAAAGAGTAGATCACCAGGTACGCAAAACCGTTTAGAGTCGGGGTCATGAATAGGATTAAAATCACATGCAACCTGCTTGGCAAAGGCGCTGCCTTGCTGTGCATTCACGACAATCTTTTGATCTGATGATACTGCGTAGTACTTCTCTAGAAATTTCATGGACACACTTACACGGAGTTGTTGCTAATACTGAGCTTAATAAGCAGGGGATTATAAGAGCAATCTCAGCACAACCCAAGTGCTTGGTTACAATACTCTCTCTGGCTAACGGCTTATTAACGAACAACGCCGTGCTGGACACTAGTGCTAGAAAATACTGTTCTAGCGATCACAGGCTCATTTGGAACCAGTGATTTTTGGAAATAGTTTACCTACTTGATCCCGATACTTTGTATATTCATCACCGTGCTCTGCTATCAAGTCACGTTCTTCAAACCAAAGGCCAACCAATATATAAACCGTAAACCCAATACTCAATACTAGCTGGGTTGTTGTCATTAAGGGGGTTGCCCAGACACCAATTAAAACACCGGTTTGAATCGGGTGGCGCACATATTGATACATTGCACGCTTGACGAATTGGACTGGCGTTGCTGGCATTTTCTTATAGTTTAAGTAAACCTGACGTAAGCCGAATAGATCGAAATGGTTGATTGCGAAGGTTGATGCCAACAAGAACACCCAACCAAACCCAAACAAGCCCCACAGTAAGACTACCCCCCATCCAGCTTCTACATGCCAAACTTGGCCTGGAACCAACGCCCAATAACCAACAAGAGCAACACTGGTGAGACCTGCAACCAACACATAAGTCGGCCGTTCTGCCGATTCGGGAATAAGCTTGGTTAGCATGGCCTTGAAGCTAGGGCGAGCCATACCGGTGTGCAAAACTGCCCAAATTAACACCAACAAAGAATTCCATACAATCGGCTGACTCGAGCCATAAGAACCGTCATGCAAGAAACCCCAAGACATAAAGCCTGCGAGAACTACTATTATCGCCACCAACCCTATGACCCCAATAAGGTAACTAACTACGCCGTACAGCAATACTATCAATCTAGACATATTCGCCTCCGCAGACTTTGAAGTTTTTATTATATGGATAACTTACCTGAGTAGAGGCATATGTCAAACGTAAACAGGCCGAAACAATCACGGCCCTAGATAAACAATCTTGCCATTAACGACTGTCATTACGATGTTACCTTGCAAAATTTTCTCCGGGTCACTACCCTCCAAATTAAAAGGGTCAATATCAAGCACGCTTAGATCCGCCCAATAACCCGTCTTTAATTTGCCTGTTTGCATTTCGCCAAACGCCGAGAATGCCGCCCAAGAAGTGTAGGCTTGAATCGACTATCCAATACTGAGTGCTTGCTCCGGATACCAACCGCCCTTTGGTAGCGACTGTTTATCTTGTCGCATAATCGCGGCACACAGCCCGTAAAAAATATTGTTGCTGATCTAGGCAAACTCGAATTAAATTTAATTGGCACACCGGTTTTACGTAAAGTACGCCATGCATACGCACCTTTGATTGGTTCGGCGCCGAGACGTTCTTCAGCCCAGTTTTTGTCTTCCACCGCGTGGGGCATCTAATAATACAAATAGTCTCGTTTGCCAGGAATAGCTATACTCAAACTTATTTAATTACAACCTTAACTGGCATACACATGAGTACACATGCAACCGCGTCAAAACAATGGACTGAGTCGGAATTAGGTCTTCTAGCGATTGAAAATGATTTTCGACTGAGGGGTTTGGAAGTTACGCGCCTAGAAACTTTTATCGATGCGGCTTTTGCGTTCGTGCTTACCTTACTGGTTATTTCATTTGACCAAATACCTTCAAACTATGATGAAATGATGGTTGCGGTAAGACGGATTCCTGGTTTTCTTGCTAGCTTCTCGGTATTGATGGTATTTTGGTTGAGTCACCGTGGCTGGAGTCGCAAATACGGCTTGGAATCGCGGCGGTCTATATTTCTAAGTCTGGCAATTATTTTCATAATACTGGTCTACATCTACCCATTGCGCATTATCTTTGAAGCAATGTTTTGGTCATTAAGTAGCGGTTATTTCACGGCTGATTTTCGTCTTGAGAACCAAGCCGAACTGAGAGGGATGTTTCTTTTTTACTCCAGTGGGTCGCTGTTGATGGCTGTACTTTTTTGCGATTTATATCGCACTGCACTTAAAAGCAAATCTAGCCTGGCACTCAACGCTGCAGAAGAGATTCGTACAAGAGGATTTATCCGAGCCTGGTTGGTAGTGCTTATATTTAGTGTCTGTTCTCTGGTCCTCGCTTACTCTCTGCCAGGCGGATTGATACCTTTAGCGGGGTACTTATACATATTTGTGTACCCAACAATATGGTGGATTTCGCGCTTGGTTGATGCAAAAATCACTACGGCTGCAGATGTAAGCTAAGCACTGGTCAGAACATAACACGTAAAAGAAGTAGGCGCATCTGACTCAGGAGGCTTCCAAGTCTCAACCATTTTCAACTTGAAACGGAAGTAAGGGTAGGCTCACGTCGAGTGACTTTTGTCATTTCCCATAGGCTTTAACCTTGTCCTTTTGCACCGTGAGGGTTTTGACAAGTTAATTTTTAAGCGTGTCGTTTAGGCCTCATAATTAGGTATGAATACATACAAAAGACATCGTTTTCCGCCTGAAATTATCAGTTAGTCAGCTTGGCTGTATTTTCGGCATTGATGATCAGGTGTAACGCGTGCTGGCGCAGAACGACCGTTCGCCACTTACAAGCGCCACTACGGTTTAGCGCGGACGCGCTCTATGGGGCTTGCCAAAAATGTTTCCTTTTATGGTCTTGCTGCAATTGCGGCGAACGTTCGTAAAGGCGCTAAGTTTTTAACGCTCTACGGCCTCCCAGACCTCGCACGTACGGGATAGTTGCGCCTAGAATAGGAGAGGTCGGCATAAACGCCAGCAAAATCAAAAGATACCCGCACTTGATGCACTAAATACCGCTCAAAAAATGCAATAGCAGAAAACCACATCAAAAGACCTCAGTTATACTGAGGTCTCACCGTATCGCCCATCCAGGCGAGAAGACCACCTGCCAGCGCCCCACTAAAATGCCCTGCCCAGCTAATGCCCGGCGCGTGACGAAATAAGCTAAACAGCAAGGTGCCGTAGATTACGATGGTGAATACTGATATTGAAATATCTTTGAGCTTCTTGGTGCGAATACCATTTATGATCAAAAAGGCCCAGTAAGCAAAGGCCAAGCCCGAAGCCCCCACAACAATGTCAGAGGTGCTGATAAGCCATGTGAGCAGGCCTGAACCAATAATCATGATAGTGGTCCGGTAGAGGAATAGACGACGATCCAACGCACATAACATCGTGCCCATTACTAGTAGCGGCAACGCATTTGCGAAAAGGTGGAAAAAATTTGCATGTAAAAAAGGTGATGCTGGAATTCCAATTAGGCCTAATGCTATTCTAGGCCTTATGCCAAGCCAGCTTAGATTGCCCGGAGTAATGACTTCTACTACATAAACGACCACCATAGCCACAACCATATAGAACGGCATTTGGACGAACTTGTACACGCGAGTTATGCCAGTTGAGATCGGAGCCGGGCGGCACGATCAATCGTTGATTGTTTTGATATCAAGATTAGGCCATCACCACTACATACTTCGTTGTGTTCGGGCTGCATGTGAATTTTCCCTTCTACAACGTAGCCGACCGGAGTTCCGCAACCGACAGTTAATGCGGCGGTGACCACTTCGATCCAAGTTTTCGATGTGAAAGTTATGTCTTCGCGATAGAGAGAATCCCCATTGGAGCATAAAAGGTCTTCAATCACTCTTTCGGTGCCAGGATGCACCATGGCACGCACGGCTAGCTCGGGATAGGCGCGCATGGGACGGATAACGACATTGGCGCCAGCATCCATAAACCGCTGCTGGTTCTGGTCGGCCACCGCCTCAGTGACAATATTCGCCGTAGTGCTAATAGAGCGTATTTGGCACAGTACATCAAAGGTTACACTGTCTGAGAGCGTGCTGCCAACATCTCGCGCCAGAATGAGTATGTGTTTAGCAGTCTCGACGTTAGCTTGCTTGAGTGTCTCGAAGTCTTCTGCAGCGCCGGTCGTGTGGATGAGCTTCATTTCGGTAAGTGCTTGTGGTAATCCTTCAGGATATTTTCGTGAAAGAAGGTGGACAGTCCTATCCATTAATTTGTCGGTTTGGGCTATTTCAGCCATTAGTCGGGTTAGGTACCGCTCTGTATCGGTATTTGGAGAGTTTATTATCTGTATATGTCCGGTCATTTTTTTCCACACCCAGAAGCCCTTGCGCTTCTTATCTGTTATTACAAATCGCCATTCGATTATTTCCGATATTAGGCTGGTTAAAACCGAAATTGCGAATACGAAGAGCGCAATGATTGTTGCCAATCGGCCACCGAACGTCACTGGAAATTTATCACCATAGCCCACGGTGGTTATCGTTACGACACTCATCCATAGGGCATCACCAAACAGCATCTTTTCAAAGTGCATCATCGCCAGTGAGTTAATAACCACTAATAGCGACAGGACTGAGACTAAGAAACCAATCCGCTTGCCAATACTGGCCGAAAGGTGCTTGGTTAGCTTACGATTACGGCGTCGCCTAGCGTAAGACCCCATGCTGCGTTTTAGTACGTTCATGCTGAGCCCTTCGTATAACTATTGTCGAACAGCCGTCGGAGACTTTTTTGAATTAGTCCCGATACCTTGTTTAACTTGGCCAGCTTCTCTTGCGCTGTCACCAGCTGCATGTGATTTTTATCAGCACCCGCAGCACCCTCGAACTCACTTGAGGCCTCGCTCGCGATGCGCTGTTGTATCTGCGCCCTAATCTCTGCCTCTATTCCAAAGCGCTTACCCCGCGCGGCCCACGTAACGTCGTTCTTAACTACATCTGGTTTGTTATTCTTAGGCATGACATAGAAAGGTTTCGACTACCGTTGATTTAACGGTTACTTCGCAGTATACGTCCGTCTCGCCGTCACCCCAGATTTCAATGCTCAATGAATTTTTACCATTTGAAGCTTCCAGCTCAAAAAATGTGAACTGCATCGATTCGTCTTCGTGTTGAGATACACCCGATGTTCGTTTGTCATTTTCGTAGTAGTACGCAATACCTGCTGTAACGGTTCTATTGTAGGACTCGCCTATCCAAGCGCCTAAATCATTTCTTACGCTGTCGGTAATTGTTTCTAGCGTTAGGCGACCACCGCTCTCTTCAAACACTCCGGCGAAGGCCTCTTCACCAAAGAGACTGAACACTTCATCGCGTGTCAGTTTCTTACCGAGTGTGATTGTATCGTTTTCGGGTTCGTAAAAAGCTGAATACCGTTCGCCAGAGGAGTGAACCAGGGTGAAGTCAGGCGACAGCCGTCCGCTGTAGTCATATGAGCCTACATTATCTACCGTCAATGTTTCATCGCTGATGCCTTGGGGTAATGCTTCTCTTGGTTTGAACACCACCAGATCGCCCACGCCCAATTCAGAGAACTTGCTAATGTTGCGAATGGGCGGTTTTGTTCTTTTAAACATTCGGCTACCTACGTCGTTGAAGTGGGTTCAGCTAATGAACCCTACAGTTGCTTGTGAACGGTAGTATGATTATTTCAGCGAAGCTAAAATATCATCTGCACTGGTACCAGTATTGCCAATACCGGCCGCGGATAACTGACCATCCAGATCGTCGCCCTTTTCAGCATCGTCTAACCATTCGTCCGCTTCCATCTTGGCTTCTACGTCTGCCTGGCGTTGCGCTACACGGCTCTTGGCGCGCTCAACTCGCTTTCGATCGGAATCCACTGCTGGTGTTGCGCTGGCAATGGTTTGCTGAACCTTATAAACGGCTTCAAAGCTTTTCAGCTGTTCAAGGTCGATACGGTCTTTGCGAAGCTGCTCTTCACAGCTCTTAACTTTCTTATACAAAGTTTCAACTTGCGAAGATAACTTATCGGCCTGTGTCTTGGAGGACGATCGTTGATCGGTAAGCTCGGCAATTCGTTGCGCGGTCTTTCTGGCCAAGTCTTCATTGCCCGCACTAAGGGCTTGCTTTGCCTTAGCTGTATAGCCTTCGATGTCATCGCCAAGCTCGGCCACATGTGTGTCCAGCTTGATGGCTTCGGCTTTTAGGTTACGGATACCAATCTTCGATTGCGCTAGGTTGTTATTACCATCGCGAATACTCTGCTCCAGAATGGTGATGGCTTGGTGATCGATAATCGCTTCACCCGCACTACTCACATTGCCACGAATCGCGGTAATCAAACTTTTTAAAATGCTCATTTATAGCTCCAGTTTAGTTTTGTAATAGGTTTGTTAAGTTTTGTTGTTTGGCTTATAGGATAAATTCATCAAAGGCCTCCATTACGTCATCGTAGTTTGATGTTTGGACTTCAATTTCGTGAATCACATTTTCAATGGTAGTGTTGATGGCCATCGAGCCGAAAAGCACATAGCGCTCATCTTGGATGCCGATAGAAGATAGTGCCAACGGCAGAGAAAGCGTTAACAATGTCTTATTAAGTTCATCCACACGCTCAGGGTCAACGCTGCTAACAGCGATCAGAGGTGTGATTGACAGTAGTTGATTGTCAGTCGCGACAATAATGATCACAGACTCAGGTGCCTCGGTGTTTACGATTAGAGCGGTATTGCCGTCCTCTTGGATCGTTGCCGTAAGCACACCGTCCGTGCTCGCAAGGTTTATTTGGTTGACGATCTCTCGCAACTTATCATTCATGGTGCTCTCCTAGTTGGGTTGATTGATAAACACGCCTTGATTCCTACGCCAACCATCGGAATGGTATTTGTACAAAACGGGGCTGTTGAGTTGGTTTGATTTGATTTGCTCCACATCGCTGTAGAAGGATACGGGAAAGCTGAAAGCCCCGATAATAAAATCCCGATCGACAATGCGGTTATTGGTAATTTCGGTTTGCAGAGCTTTAAAACGGCTTAATGGTGTCTCTCCTCGCTCGGTTGCGATAGTCCATCCCCATTCGCCAAATGAAGGGATATTAGTGTGGTATTGCTCGACTTGAAAACCGGCCTCTGTCACAGTAGCGCCAATGCTAATAAACGCGTTTTTGCTATGGTACGGGCTGGTAGATTGAATAACCAGCGCACCATCACCGCTAAGAAGTTCAGCCAGTTGCCGATAGAAATAGGCGCTGTACAGCTTATTTAAATCAGGGTGGTTCGGGTCAGGTAGGTCCACAATAATCACGTCGTAAGCTTCGCCCTTTGCGGTAAGTTCCTCAACGTAGATGAACGCATCTTGATTGATCACTGACAATCGATCATCGGACAGTGCGCCTTTGTTAAGTGATACGAGTCGCTCGTTAAGCCAATTCGGTGCTGTTTCAGAACGACCAGTGAACAGCTTGGTCATGGCTGGGTCTAGGTCAACCAATGTTAACGACGTAGGGTTGTACTTTAATATGTCGCGTGCTGCCAGTCCATCCCCACCGCCAATGACGAGCACTTTATCGGTGCGAGCCGAGACTTCCATTGCTGGTACTACCAACATAGCGTGATAGATGTTTTCGTCTGCGGTGGAGAACTGCAATCGCCCGTTGATATACAAGTTAAGAATGGGTTCGCTAGCACCGCCGACTATTCGTGATGTGATGACGAGATTTTGGAAGCGCGTATTATTTTCGTAAACAACTTGATCTTTATAGAGCATGCTGTTCATCGCATTTATCCAATTTCCGCCATTCATCAAAACGCCGATAAGTAATATACAAACGACAATCTTAATCAATATAAGCACGGTCACAGCCCCGACCTTATCCCAAAAATAAGCAGCGAATATCGCGCCAAGCAATAAATTCAATAAGGCTGTGGCTGCGGCCACAACAATGATTGGCTGGGTTAAGCAAATAAGTACCCATATTGCCGCGCCTATGCCCCCACCAATGTAGTCGATGCCGTAGACAGTGCCAGCATTGTTTTTTAAGCTGCCGTGAATATCCTCTCGGATGCGGGCAATAAGCGGTATCTCCATGCCAACGAAAAAGCCCACCATTGCCCCAATTATAAATGGGACTACTTTTGAGACTTCTCGTAAGGCGTAGATTGGCCCACCCTCGGCCATAACCGACGGGTCTAAACCGAATGTTTGCTGCAACTCACTGGGCAATACAAAAGCGTAAGAAACTACCGCAGCCATTAGCAATACTGAAGTACCGCCGACGATCGATATGATCGCTTCCAACCATGCAAAGCCGGTATACGGATTGCCTATTGTTCGAGCAAAGAATGCCCCCACACCCATTGAGGCGACCATAACCCCAATCATTCCGTAGACTGCAGTATCAAGCGTGCCAAGTACCCTACCAGCGTAATGCGCCAATAGGTACTCGTACACAATACCGCAAGCCGCCCCTATTGCCATAATGGTCAGTAAAAGCGTGTCTTTATACCAGCGTATATTGGCGGCCGTAGTCATTACTTAAAAAATTTATTAACGATTAAGCGAAGTACGCCGTAACCATGAAGGCAACGCCAATGAAAAGAACAGCTTCTACTGCAGCAACACCAACATTACCCTGTTGATCTACCTCTTCAACCACATTTATACCAAATAA
>JBLHMH010000125.1:0-9659 GCA_047621785.1 Polaribacter sp.
CATCACGGTCCATATTTTCAACGAATAATTGGCCGCTGGATGAAATCTCTTGAGCTAATCGTAGTTTGAAATCTGGATAGCCATCGCAGCTAAATTTGTGGCAAAAGCGATTCACTGTCGGTTCGCTGACCCCAGCTAATTTAGCCAGACTGGCGATCGACAAATGAATGACTGAGCTTGGATCATTTTGCACGATGTCGGCAAGCTTGATATCAGACTTACTGAGCCGAATAGAGCCGTCGGCCATCAATCGTAATAATGAAGTATGAGTTTGCATGGAGAGTTTTCTTTTAGTTGCAGTAAAGGAATGTAATTAAATTCCAATTTATGTTGCTAGTTTGCAACCATTTATAATATCGCGCAAGCCTCTAAGATTATTATAGGGAGTGTATAGGTCAGTTACAGCGTAGTTATATTACACAAGGCCAATTTATTGCGTTATTATTGTAATAATATTACATTTAATGATAGAATAATCCACAGTTAGGCTCTTTTCGAAAGTAATGAGGTCTTTTATATTTTTTTAGAATATTTCAATAAATTGAAATTTAACTACAGGTTTGATTATGTATAAGGTAGCTATTAATGGTTTTGGTCGTATAGGGCGCAATATTTTGCGAGTCTTTTATGAGTCTGGCATGCGTGACCAGATACAAATAGTCGCGATTAACGATTTGGGGGATTCAAACATCAATGCGCATTTGCTTCAATATGACACGGTCCACGGCGAGTTTCACGAGCAGGTCAGCGCACAAGGAGATAGCCTTTTAGTAAATCAAGACTCTATTAAAGTGTTTGCAGAACGAGACCCTGCTGCACTGCCATGGGCTGAGCTTGAAATTGATTTGGTTCTAGAATGCACTGGCTTTTTCACCAGCCGAGAAACAGCCAGCGCTCACCTTATCGCAGGTGCAAAAAAGGTTTTAGTTTCGGCGCCGGGCACTGACTTAGATGCTACCGTGGTCTACGGAGTCAATGATGATGTACTAAGGTCTGAACATGTTTTAGTTTCTAACGCATCCTGCACCACAAACTGTTTAGCACCTATCGCAAAAGCTTTGAATGATGAATTGGGGATCACTAAAGGTTTGGCCAATACCGTTCATGCCTTCACTAATGACCAACGGCTAAATGACGTGTACCACACAGACCTGCGCCGAGCACGCGCTGCTGGTCACAACATGATTCCAGCAAAAACAGGCGCCGCCGCGGCAATCGGCTTGGTAGTGCCCGAGTTAGACGGTAAGCTGGATGGCCTTTCAGTTAGAGTGCCGGTATTAAATGTGTCTCTGTTAGATTTGACTCTTAATACTTCGCGCGATACCAGCGTGGAAGAAGTAAATAACATTTTAATTAAGGCCAGTGAAACAGTTAAGGGTGGCGTGTTAAAAATCAACCACCTGCCGTTGGTTTCAAGCGATTTTAATCATAACTCGGCGTCTAGTATTGTTGACGTGACGCAGACCAAGGTTAAAGGCGATTTAGTTAAGGTACTGGCCTGGTACGACAACGAATGGGGATTCTCAAATCGAATGTTGGATACTGCGTACTGCATGCTTGAGCTTGGTAGCAGCGAATAACTTAATCACTCTGCTCACTGGGCCTTTTTGGGTTTGCTAGAGAAATCGCTTAAGCAGTGTGCGTGACTCTTAGATAAACCGTTTTCGTGGTAAGGATGGTAGTTTTAGCAGGGATGCTATTTTTAGCTTATAACGCTTCGAGGGTCTGAGAAAATTTTTAAATTGTCTGTTTGCCAACCCTGTGTTTTATCAAAGCAACTAGATTGAAAAACTGGTTTTGGGCAGTGAGCAATGCCCACTTAATATCAGTTTACTTGAAGTTACTTCTTGCGTAGACACTGCTGCCGAGCAAACCAGGGTTTTTATGCGTAATCAAGCACGTTGGTATTTTTTCCATTTTGTCTCGGTACCTACCTTTATTCTCAAAACCTGCTCTAAATTTACTATTCGCGAGTTGTCTCGGGTAACGCTGGGCGATCCCTCCGCCAATATAAATGCCTTGATAAGCACCTAGCGCCAAAGCCGTGTCACCTGCTACTTGACCAAGAATTTCAAAGAACAATTCCATGCTTTGCATGCATAAAGGGTCTGTTTTTTCTCGCGCAGCAACCGCAATATCAGCAGGGCTGAGTCCCGGATTATGTTGCTTAGCAACCTCGCAGAGTGCTTCATGAATATTGACTAGTCCGGGTCCGGACAATAATCGCTCATTGGAAACGCGCTCGAACTTACCGTGTAAGCTTTTGAGGATCTTATCTTGCAATGGGTTATCCGGGGCAAATCCCACATGGCCGCCTTCTGTTGCTATCGGGTAAAGTAATTCCGATCGCTTGCGAAGACCAGCAACTCCTAGGCCACTTCCCGGACCGAGTACGGCTAGAGTGAAATCATTGTTTGCGTCTAAAGAATCAAACTCAGGGCCGATTGAACTGAGATCGTCAGTGTCTAAGTTCGATAAGCTATAGGCGATTGCTTCGAAGTCGTTTAGCAACTTAACCTGGTCTGTTGCATATCTCTGCTGTAAATCATCGCTTTGAATAAACCAGTGATTATTGGTAAAGCGAACGGATTCTTGTTGGATTGGGCCTGCCACGGCAAAGCATATACCTTTGAGAGACTGGATGTTATGGGTGTTTAGATAGGTATCTACGGCCAATTCAATACTTTTGAAATCCGCACATTGAAAAGTCTGCGCATGCTCAAAATGGGGCGTCGTGTCGCAAGCTAAAGCGAATCGAGCGTTAGTACCGCCAATGTCGGCTATAAGTAGAGGAAAGTCATTCATAGTTTTAAAAGGCTACCGCACCATTGATCTGAGTAAGTTTTCATGTTCAGGTGCCTGAAGATTATAAGTCATATGAGGTATTCTATCTAAGAATTAAATCATAGGCTGATTGTTATCAAGTCAAATTTGTTGATTGGTTTACGCCGCTACATTGTAATAAAAGAACAATAACGTTATTATATGTAAATATATTACATTATCTTATTCAAAAATGTAATCAAAATTAGTCAGTAGTTTAGCCACGGCTAAACGGAGAAAAACATGCTTAATACATGCAATATCGTAATCGTTGGTGGAGAAGGCGACCTCGCTTTTCGTAAGCTCTATCCAGCTTTGTATAGCTTGCATAAAGAGAAATTGCTAGCCGATTGCACCAAGATCGTGGGCTTTGGCCGCGGTAACTATTCTGATAAAGATTTCCGTACTAGCATGCGTGAATGGACCGAAAAAAGTGAGTATGTCAGCAATGTCGATGATGTAAGTTGGCAAAGTTTTCTCGACCGGGTGATTCAATTCACAGGCGACGCCACGGCGCCCGAAGATTTGAGGCGTCTAAAGTCTGAGCTTGGAGTCGACGACATTGTTTTCTACCTTTCGACTCCACCCTCAATTTTCGCGCCTATCTGTGAGGCTATGGGAGGCGCTGGGGTGGTCACGGACAACACGCGGTTAGTGGTTGAAAAACCTTTGGGCACTTCTCTGGAGTCCTTTAATGTAATCAATAACACACTTTTTAAAACCTTTGAAGAGCATCAAATTTACCGTATCGATCATTATCTAGGTAAAGAGACAGTTCAGAATTTACTAGCGTTAAGGTTCTCCAACATATTTTTTGATCCGCTGTGGAATCGTAACTATATAGACCATGTACAAATTACCGTCGCTGAGAGTGTCGGAGCCGGTGGGCGTTGGAACTACTATGATGAGTCCGGCGCTCTAAGGGATATGGTGCAAAACCATATTCTCCAATTGGTTTGTTTGGTGGCGATGGAGTTTCCGGCGCGTAATCAAGCGGATGATATACGTGATGAAAAGTTAAAAATCATTCGTTGTCTGAAGGCAATTGACGCAAGCAATGTGCAAGCGAACACAGTACGCGGGCAATATACGCAGGGCTCTGTAGGTCAGGAGTTGGTGCCAGGTTATTTACAAGAAGAAGACGCAAAAACTGAAACATCAGACACCGAAAGCTTTGTAGCGGTAAAAGCTGAAATTGAGAATAATCGCTGGCAGGGAGTCCCGTTTTATCTGCGAACCGGTAAGCGCATGGCTAACAGATATTCAGAGATTGTTATCCAATTTAAACCGGTGATATTTAAATTTATAGACATCGACCCGAACGCAATCAACAACAATCAATTGGTTATTCGTTTGCAGCCGAATGAGGGTATCGAAATGAACTTGATGAACAAGGTGCCCGGTTTAACTGAGGGTATGCGATTACAAAATGTAGGGCTCAACCTGTCGTTTGAAGAAGCATTTGAAGAGCATAGATCGCCAAGTGCGTACGAGCGATTGTTGTTAGATGTTACCCGTGGTGATCAAACGCTTTTTATGCGGTCTGATGAGCTTCGCGGCGCATGGCGTTGGGTAGATGGAATTATTGAAGGCTGGAAGACCACAGGCCAAGGAGTGCAGAACTATAAGGCTGGCAATTCTGGGCCCGATGATGCGCTTGGCTTGATTTTAAAGGATGGCAGAAAGTGGCAGAATTTTGAAAGCTAAACAAAATCATACGCAAATTCTGGCAGAGACAGTTCAATGCTGAATACAACAGGCAGTAATCTAGCGAATTTTTCATGGCAGCAACATAGTAGTCAAGAAAAGCTTGCAGTCGCCTTAGCCGACGATGTCGCACGCCAAATTAACCTTCGAATAAACTTAGCAGGGCGTGCCGTTATAGCTTTATCTGGCGGTTCGACACCTAAACTGTTCTTTAAGCAGCTGGCTACCCGAGAAGTTGATTGGACCAAGGTTTTCGTGACCTTAGTGGATGAGCGTTGGGTAGATGAAAGCCACGCCCTATCAAATGCAGCATTTCTTAAGGAGCATTTTTTGTCGTTGTTGGAAACACCAGCGACTTATATTCCTCTTTATCTGCCGGCTGAAAGTGCAGCCGCCTCTCTGGGGCTCGTTTTGCATAATTATTGCGAACTTACCCAATCGGCCTTAAGCGAACCGTCAGAGTTCGATGTAGTGGTGTTGGGTATGGGCGAGGATGGTCACACCGCATCATTTTTTCCTGACGCGGCTAATATCGCCCAGTTAGTCGATTGTGATTCATCAAGCGCCTTGCTCACTTGCCAATCAGTGAGCTCAGAGGTAGCCAGAGTTACATGGAGCCTGCCGAGACTTATTGGCGCGCAGCTGCTGATTTTGCATATTACGGGCGTCGCGAAGAAGGCAGTTTTTAAGCAAGCCGAACAAAGCAGCGATGCCTTGGAGTTGCCGATCAGGTCGGTTATGTACCAGGACCGGGCCCCTGTCCAAGTGTATTACGCGGATTAGATGCCAAACCAAGACGTTACATTAACTTAAAAATCAACTTAGAGAAATTCAGATGACCAGTATTAAAGCTATCACCCAAGAGATCATAGAACGTAGCGCTGAGTCACGCGCAGCCTATTTGGAAATGATAGAGGAGTCACGCAACCAACCGCCGGCAACTGATCGAATGTCGTGTAGTAATTGGGCGCATGTAGTGGCGGCGAATACTGATGATGAGAAGAAATCCATACCAGCAGGGCAGGGCGCAAACATTGGTATTGTGACTGCTTATAACGACATGCTTTCTGCGCATCAGCCGTTTGCCAATTACCCTAATATTATCAAGTTAACCGCCAGGAGTAAGGGTGCCACGGCTCAAGTGGCCGGTGGTGTGCCTGCCATGTGTGATGGTGTAACACAAGGCCAACCGGGCATGGAGCTGAGCCTCTTTAGCCGCGACGTTATTGCTTTAGCAACGGCCGTGTCCTTGTCGCATGATGTTTATGACGCGGTTATGTGCTTAGGCGTTTGCGACAAAATCGTACCGGGACTATTGATTGGGGCACTGCAGTTTGGTCACTTGCCTACCATGTTTGTTCCTGCTGGTCCGATGCCATCGGGCATTCCGAATAAGCAAAAAGCCTTGATGAGACAAAAATTCGCGGCTGGTGAAATATCTAAACAAGCGTTACTAGAAACCGAGTCGGCTTCGTATCATAGTGCGGGGACCTGTACTTTTTACGGCACTGCAAACACCAACCAGGTATTGATGGAAGCACTCGGTGTGCAACTTGCAGGTACTTCTTTTGTCAATCCAGGTACCGACCTTCGCACCGCTCTGACCCAAGCGTCGGTCGAGCGTGTGATCGACCAATCGACTAAGGGCAGTAGCTATCGTCCACTCGCCGAGGTGATCACCGAGCAATCTATGGTGAATGCCATGGTGGTTATGATGGCAACCGGCGGTTCGACTAACTTAACCTTACACCTGATCGCGATTGCTGCGGCAGCTGGCATAATTATCAATTGGCAAGACATGGATCGTATCTCCCGCATGACGCCATTGCTAGCGAGGGTTTATCCGAATGGTGAGGCAGACGTGAATCATTTTGAGACAGCTGGTGGACTAGGCTATGTTATCAATCAACTACGTACGGCAGGCTTGCTAAACGAAGACGTGGTGAATGTAATGGGCGAAGGCTTGGATGCCTATATCTGTAAACCAAAACTCAAGGATGGTGTTTTGACATGGTCTGATCCTGTGACTCAAAATGGTGACACTAAAATTTTATCTTCTATTGAAAAGCCATTTGCCGCAGAAGGTGGTATGCGAATGGTGCAAGGTGATTTAGGTACGGGTGTGGTCAAGGTGTCCGCGGTTGACCCAGAGCATCATGTTATCGAGGCGCCTTGCAAAATATTTGAAACCCAAGACGCATTAAAACAGGCATTCGATGCTGGCCAGCTAGAATATGATCATGTCGCAGTGGTTAGGTTTCAAGGCCCTGCAGCCAATGGCATGCCCGAATTACATAAACTCACACCTTATTTAGGGATTCTGCAAGACAAGGGTTATAAGGTGGCATTGGTAACTGATGGTCGTATGTCAGGGGCATCAGGCAAGATTTTGTCCGCGATTCATGTTAGCCCCGAAGCCAAAAAAGGCGGACTACTGGCCTATTTGCGCGACGGCGACGTGCTTCGAGTAGATGCAAACTCAGGTCAATTACTGGTTCGCGTAGAAGCCGCCGAGTTGCGCCAACGTGAGCCGTCTAGTGGCCCGCATGTATCCAATACCTTGGGTCGTGGGCTGTTCAAAAAAATGCGCAAGATTGTTGAAGAGTCGACTTCAGGTGCTTCTTTTCTATAGCCGCTTCCATCCTATGGTCGCGGTACTGCTAAAAAATGCTCGCTAAATAATTGGCGTGGCAACTTTATTTATTAATACACTTAGGCATAGCCTGAGCTTAACCTAGGACACTAGCATGACTCAGATAGTAAACATAAGTGACTTGCTCAATGGACAAAAAATAGTCCCAGTGGTCGTTATCGAAAACAAACAAGAAGCGCTAGGCTTAGCTCAGGCATTGATCGACGGAGGAATTCAAGTCATCGAAATTACCTTACGAAATGGTTATGGCATGCAAGCAATTAACGATATTAAAAATGCATTTCCTGAGATGCTAACACTCGCTGGGACCGTGAATAACGCTCAAACTATGTTAGATGTCATGACTGCGGGTGCTGACGGTATTATTAGTCCTGGGATAACAGATTCTTTGTTGCGCACGGCGTTAGCGAATAAAATTCCATATCTGCCTGGGGTCGCAACAGCCTCGGAAGTGTTAACGGCCATGGAGTACGGCTTGAGCGAGTGCAAATTATTCCCGGCCACGGTAGTCGGTGGGGTTTCTGCACTAAAGGCATTTAGCGGGCCTCTATCAAATATGAAATTCTGCCCAACTGGTGGCGTAGGAGAAGATAACTTCAAAGATTTTTTAGCACTACCAAATGTAATGTGTGTGGGTGGTAGTTGGATTGCACCGAGTTCACTAATTGCGCAAGCAGACTGGCAAGGCATAAGTGAATTGTGCCAAGCGACACTTGCTAGTTTAGAAGCGTAATAGTTAAATTTGTCTAAGCTACTTAACTAGCTTGAAACTAAAACCTAAACCCCTATCTATTTAATAGACTGTATTAATTTTAAAGCTGGGGAAACAATGGCAACTTTTACAAAATCACTCGCTATCATCACTACCTTGATAGTGCTATTAATGCTGGTCACGTCTTGGTATTGGAGTCGTGAGCCCGGTTTTATGCGCCTTAGTTTTACTGAAAAGCCAGTGGTGGGTGTCGCAACAACCGAAATGTTGATTAAATCTGTCGATACATTGATAAATAAACCTGGTGGGTATCTTTCTAATGACGTGGCTCCACCAAGCGTATTTTTAGATAATATGCCCAATTGGGAGTTTGGTGTTCTGCAACAAATTCGCGACCTTGCTAAAGCGATGCGTAATGACTATAGCCGCTCACAAACACAATCCTTGGCCGACTCAGACCTTGAAAAAGCTGAGCCTCTCTTTAACAATGATAGTGAAAAATGGTTGTTTCCATCCGCCGAAGGGAAATATTCTGACGGTCGTGATGCTTTGCAATTATATCTCGATAAGTTAATTGATGAGTCTGAGCAAGACGCACAGTTTTACGCACGCGCTGACAACCTTAATGAATGGTTGAGCTTAGTCGAAAAGAGATTAGGTTCTTTGTCGCAGCGATTGAGTGCTGCGCGCCCTCAAGTACGAGTGAATACCGATTTGGCTGGCGACAACAACGCCCAACAATCCACTGTTGCCAGCTCTAACATTATGGCGAAAACTTCCTGGTTCGCAATAGACGACAATTTTTTCGAAGCGCGCGGAACATCTTGGGCTTTAATTCATTATCTCAGAGCAGCTGAAATAGATTTTAAACAGGTGCTAGAAGATAAAAATGCGCTTGTTAGTTTACGCCAAATTATTCGAGAATTAGAGGCTACTCAGCAACCTGTGCGAAGTTTAATGATACTGAACGGTAGTGGTATGGGTATGTTCGCCAACCATTCCTTGGTAATGTCTTCTTATATTTCTCGTGCAAATGCAGCGATTGCTGATCTGAGAAGTCTGCTTGCGGATGGCTAGGGCATCGAGCTTTAATAATTGATTGATAACGCCGAGTTACAAATTGTCGCTTGGTGTCATTATCTTCTGATTACCAGCGTTCAATCACCTAGCAATCAGAATCAATCTCTTTATTTGTCACTGACATCTGCAAGAGGCGTTGGCGGGATGGCCAACACCTCTATTGGATTTTAATTAAGCAAGCGTCGATCAAGGCTTACAAAGCTTATTTGAGCTTGATCAGACCCTCCTCAGCAGTACGACACTCTGGTCTGATTACCTTGGGATGTAGTGGTTCGGTGTCTAATTTTCGTTTTTAGCCTTTCTATCTTCCCAAAAGGTAGCGTTCTTAATGCCAAGAGCCTTTGGATCGAAAGTATAAGTTGTTACTCCTTTAGCCTGTTGTTCTTCATAGTCCTTAAGGGCTTTAAGCGCCGGACGTCCCATAAAGAATATAATCAGAATGCCGATTATGTTGATCCAGGCCATTAAACCTACACCAATATCGCCCAATGCCCAGGCTAAATTGGCGGCCTTTACGGTACCGTAAAAGACGGCTGAACAAAGTACGACTTTCAAGAAACGCATCGCTCCAGGAATTTTGACCGTTCGGCGAATATAGGCAACGTTACTTTCAGCTATATAGTAGTAAGCAAGTAGGGTTGTAAAAGAGAAGAAAAATAAGGCCACTGCAACAAAAGGATTGCC
>JBLHMH010000126.1:0-9649 GCA_047621785.1 Polaribacter sp.
AACGTAGGTTCGGTGGTTGGCTCACGTGTAGGCGGTGACGTTAAGAACACCACTGTTTCAGGCGCGGTTATCCAGGCCGCTACGGGCTTGAGTGCCAAGAATAATGCGAACGTAGGTTCGGTGGTTGGCTCACGTGTAGGCGGTGACGTTAAGAACACCACTGTTTCAGGCGCGGTTATCCAGGCCGCTACGGGCTTGAGTGCCAAGAATAATGCGAACGTAGGTTCGGTGGTTGACTCACGTGTAGGCGGTGACGTTAAGAACACCACTGTTTCAGGCGCGGTTATCCAGGCCGCTACGGGCTTGAGCGCCAAGAATAACGCGAACGTAGGTTCGGTTGTTGGTTCGCAAGTTAAGGGCGATGTTAAGAACGTAACTGTTTCTGGAGCTGTAATCCAGTCAGCGACAGGCTTGAGTGCTGAAAACAGCGCGAACATTGGCACAGTAGCTGGTTCTAAAGTTGGCGGCGATGTCAAGAACGTGACAGTTTCAGGCGCGGTTATTCAGTCAGCGACTGGTTTGAACGCTAAAAATGCTGCAAACGTAGGCTCAGTTGTTGGATCTAACGTAAAGGGCAGTGTTAAGAACGTTACCGTATCGGGTGCTGTTATTCAGGCAGCGACAGGCCTTAATGCCAAAAACGAAGCAAGTGTTGGATCAATTGTTAATTCAAGCGTTGCCAAAGATGTTAAAAACGTGACTGTATCAGGTGCCACTATACAATCAGCCACCGGTCTTAACGCGAAGAATGATGTAACGGTTGGTGGTGTTAAATAACCGAAGCTGATCCTTTTCGCCCCCATGTGAGGCGATCACACAGAGTTCTATTTAGCCGAATTTAGTTTAACGAAATAGAACCAATAGAAAGTATCGACGAAAAGATCATTTTGAGATAAGTAGCTGATTTTTTGAATAGTTATATCGTCAACAACCTCCGTAAGATTATTTCTTGCGGGGGTCTTTTCTTGTTTTTCTTGAAATTGACAGAAAACGTAGTCATCGATAGCCCTAGTATTTTCGAAACTTAATAGCGTTACAAGTAATGCATTACTAGAGGTGTCGAAGCTTCTTTTATGTGTCACGCACTGTTTGCCGATCGGTATCTGCAATTTCACGTGGGAATATTATGTTGAGCCAGATGAAATCAAATAGTCATAAAATTGAATAGCAGTTGCGTAACTGAGTGACTATGGCTTTGTGAATATATAATCGAGAGATATTAAGTAGCTCAAAATAACTTCATATCGAGCCTTTTTTTTAGCTATATTGCACTCTTGTTTATTTTAATCATTGTGTCCGTTCAGGAGATTTTCCAGTGCCCAATATCGTAAATACAGTAGACCCAGATGGTCTTGCTGAATATTCAGTGGTCTATACAGACCGTTCCCTTAATCATATGTCCAACTCTTTTCAGGGGGTAATGAATGATATATCGGCTACTCTAAAGTCGGTCTACAACGCCGATGCAGTCGCAGTGGTCCCAGGTAGTGGCACCTTTGCAATGGAGGCCGTGGCTCGCCAATTTACGCGTGATAAACATTGTTTGGTTATTCGAAACGGATGGTTTAGCTATCGTTGGACCCAAATTTTTGATATAGGGGACTTACCCGCTAGCACCACTGTGATGAAAGCACGCCAAATAGAAGACGGTAGTCAGGGCGCATTCGCGCCTGCACCGATCGAGGAGGTAGTGGCAACAATTCTATCGGAGAAACCGTCAGTGGTGTTCGCCCCTCACGTTGAAACATCTTCAGGAATGATTTTGCCAAATGATTATTTGCGAAAGGTGGCCGATGCCGTTCACCAGATAGGCGGCTTATTTGTGCTAGATTGCATCGCCTCCGGTGCAATTTGGGTAGACATGAAAGAACACGGGGTAGATGTGTTAATTAGTGCGCCGCAGAAGGGATGGAGCGGTTCGCCATGTTGCGGTTTAGTGATGATGAGCGCTGCTGCGTTAGCGGTACTCGAACACACTCAGAGTAATAGTTTTGCTTGCGACCTAAAAAAATGGTTGGAGATCATGCGTGCTTATGAAAATGGGGGGCACGCTTATCATGCGACGATGCCAACCGACTCGCTGGTCAATTTTAGCAAAGTCATGCAAGAAACTAAAGCCTATGGTTTCCACAAGGTTCATGCTGCCCAGCAGCAATTAGGCGATAAGGTTCGGGCATTATTAGTGGCTAAAGGTATTAAAAGTGTAGCCGCCCAAGGATTTCAAGCGCCAGGCGTGGTGGTCTGTTACACCCGTGACCCTGGTTTTCAAAATGGTAGTAAATTTGCAGCGAAGGGTATGCAAATAGCGGCTGGAGTTCCATTACAGTGCGATGAGTCAGCAGACTTTATGACCTTCCGTTTGGGTTTGTTTGGTTTAGATAAGTTGTATAACGTCGATGCCGCAGTAGCTACTTTTTCGGATACCTTAGAGCAGCTATCGTAGATACAGTTGACTGCATTGCCTGAAAATTCATCGAGCTCTAGGCCGATTATGTTCGTGCAGTGATTGGTGTTGGTGGCGCTTTAGGTGATGGCCTTCGATACCATTTAAGCAAAGAAGCATCGATCCACACTAAGCTAGTAGACAAGGCAAAACTAACCAACGGTTCAACTTGGCATTTGACGAAAATGTTGCGTGTGACTGTTTCGAGAACCAGGCCGTTGCTTGCACCGGGGAAGTGGCCTACCCGGCCATTTTAGCTAGTTGTAGAGTGTTTTCTGCGCAGCTTAATATGCGAACTGTATCCGGCCCAAGTAAAACCTGACTTAAAAAGTAGTCAAATTTTCTAAAACTACTTAGGTAAATCAATGAGATCGGTGACATTACACACCGTGGGTTGGGTGTTTAATATTAGTTCTCTGGAGAAAATTAGAATACAATATCGGCTAAATGAGTATTTCAATACGGAAGTATATGTTTCGGAAAAATAATGGAATATCCTTCTTATATTTGATGGCTACGATAACGCTGGCAATTGTAACTGTGCCAGCCATGGCAATGACGGCGTATTCTATTACCTATAAGGAGCATATCGAGGAGGCAGGCAAGCAATTTTGGCAAATTAGAGTTACTTGTACCGATTTGAACACAAGAAGATTTATTGTACGTTCGCGGGATAAGGATCCATGGTGTGCAAAGGATATGCCGAGCTTTTGTGCTAACGATAAAGTTCAGGCAGCACTTAATATTTGCTCTTATGAGTATAAAATCGCGTTGCAATCAATCGAGGGCAATCAAGAGAATCCAGAACAAAACATCGAGGCTCAAGTTGATCAAGAAGATGATAATAAGTCCGTGCTTTTGGAGCAGCAAGCTCTGATTCAAGATCAGCGCATTCAGCTTGCTCAGCGAAAACTAGATTTACGCCGCAGAGGCATCGATTTACAAAAGCGTGAAATTGAATTGCGTGATCGAATAGCTAACCTCCCATAAATGATGAAAACTATCCAAAGAACAGGCACTAATGCTTTGTGCAACTTAATTAAGTTTGCTGTTATTACTTTATTCTCCTTTGGGGTTCTTTTAAGTTTTGTAGTAAACGCTGAAGGTATTCTGTCATTGTCCGCTGATTTTTTTAAGCAGGTGGGTGATGATGCTTTTTGGGAAGTAGAGGTTAAATGCGAAGGCGATTTTAACAGCGTCGTGATCCGCCAAAAATTAAAGCAAGATGATTGGTGTGTCAAGAGTCGGTTGCTTTCTTGTGAAAAGAGTAAGCAGAAAATGGCCGAAGAAGTATGTATCAATATTCAGACCACGGCGAAACCTAATACGCCCGTTGTGACCGCGCAGCAATCTCAACAATCAAACAAAGCTGCAGCATTAAGGGCTGAAGCGATAAAGGCCGAGCAGGATCGTCAGTTAGCTCGGATTAAGGTGGAGCAAGAGGCAAAGCAAAAGCAGGAGCGAGACAGGCGTGCTTTAGTATCAGCACTAAACAAAGAGCAGCTTGTCCTACAAGAGACGCGTGTAGAACTAAATCAGGAAATATTTGAAGTAGAGCAAATTGAAGCTAAGCTAAAGTCTCGCGCAATAGAAATAGAGCGACAACTACAATCTTTAGAGAACTAAAGGCTTAGAGAGCCGCTGGCTTAAGGGGATATCTGCTAGCAGGCTGTTTGATGTGTCGACGCGGCACTCTGGATTATCTGCTTATCGACTATACCAAATGCGTAGCGCTCTCCAGTTCTATCAAGCGCTACACTCATGTTTGATTGCTATGCGCAAGCGGTCAATGCATTATCTAATGCTGCAACGATTTCATCGATTTCAGCTTGAGTGACAATTAGCGCTGGGCAAAGCGCTATAGTGTTATTATATTCTCGAAAACTTCGATTAGTTCGGCCAATCATCACGCCATTAGTATGGCAATGTCCGGCTATTTTCATTACTAAGCCTTCTTCCACAGGCTCTTTAGTTTCTCTGTCTTTGACTAGCTCGAGCCCAACAAATAGGCCTTTACCACGGACATCACCGATAAGGGTATGTTTGCGTTTCAGTTCATGTAATTTATTTAGTAAGTATTTGCCTTGAATAGTGACATTTTCCAGCAGATTTTCGTCTTCGATAATTCGCATATTCTCTAATGCTGCTGCAGGCCCCGCGGTACAACCTCCAAATGTTGATACATCTCGAAAATAACCCATACGATCGTTTGCGTCGGTTTTAAATGAATCGAAAACTTCTTCAGTGGTTACTGTGCAGGAAATAGCGGCGTACCCAGACGCCACTCCTTTTGCCATGGTTACGATGTCAGGTTTGATTCCATAGTGTTGGTAACCAAACCACTTGCCAGTGCGCCCTAGGCCGCAAACTACTTCATCGATGTGTAACAAGACGTCATACTTTTCACAAATTTCTTGAATCGTCTGCCAATAGCCCTCTGGAGGTGTAATCACGCCGCCGCCTGCGGTAATGGGCTCTAAAACGACAGCTCCAACGGTGTCTGGGCCTTCGCGAAGGATTACTTTTTCCATTTCTAATGCGGCCTTAATACCATAATCGGCAATATCTCCCCATTGTGAGCGGTATTCTAAGCAATGCGGAAATTCTATAAAGCCTGGGGTGAAAGGGCCGTATTGATGCTTACGCTCGAGTTGACCGCTTGAGCTGAGTGCCGTTATCGTAGTGCCATGGTAATCACGTTCACGGTAGAGAATCTTGTGTTTTTTGCCACCATATTTTTTTGCAGCGATTTGGCGAACGATTTTGTAAGCCTTTTCATTGGCTTCTGAACCAGAGTTTGAATAGTAAACACGACTCATGCCAGGCATCTTGTCGACTAACTTTTCTGCAAAAAGTGCAGCCGGGATATTGCCGGCAGTGTGCGCGAAGAAATTCAATTCGAGCAATTGATCATGTACTGCTTTGGCAATGGAAGCTCGTCCGTAACCAACGTTTACTGTCCACAATCCGCCGGACACTGCATCTAGATATTGTTTGCCATTTGCATCCGTCACCCGTACACCTTCACCTTTGACGATCATCAATGGGTCACTTTCCTCATAGGGAGTGTGATTGCTTAAATGATGCCAAATATTCTTCTTATCGGACTGAATCGCATGCGCTATTTCATGGTCGTCTAAGTTAATCTTTGAATGCTCGTTCATTGCTCTAACCTAATTGTTAATTTGATGCTGTTGTGAAACTAAGCCAGCATTCTTATTGCCGTGCTTTGTTTGTTGCTCAATACCTACGAATTCAAAAACTCAACGCGGCACTCTTATTGTCTAACCCGAAAATTCTGAATTAGATTATGACCTATCAATACTATCAGTTGCAATTCACGACTGCGTCCAGAAGATGTAAAATCGGATGCACGTAGAAACCATCCTAGTGGTTTATGCTGGAATAAAACAATTGAGCCCCTTACAATCCCCAAATAGTAATTCAGCGATAGAAAGCACAGCAACTATGAAAAAATATGAATTCTGGAACCCACGGTTATTTGAGTTGCCGTATTATCTTTATTTAGGCTGGCGATGCTTAGTTAGTGGCGTCAGCATCCGGGATTTGGCAAAGGCTAATTATGCACTCGATCATGGTGAAATAGGTCTTGGCTCAAAGCTTGAAAGCCAATTGGCATTTGACCAGCAATTTTTCTTGCCCAGCGAACTGCTACTCGATAAAGACAGTATTGAGCGCAAGAAATGTTTTATTTTCGATTTTATTGAAATTAATGGCTATCCGGTTGTCCTTAAATCGAACGTCGGTAGCGTTGGTAAAGGCATTGTCAAGTTGTCGTCGATGGCGGACGTTGAGAAGCATACTCCTCGTTTGCTGGGTGACTATATTTTACAGAAATTCACTGCGTTGCCGTATGAGTGTGGGGTTTTCTATGTACGCTTAAACGGTGTGCCTAGAATCACCGGCATTAATCGAAAGCATTTCCCGACGGTCATTGGTAATGGGCGCGACGACCTATTAACACTTGCTCAAGACCATCATAGATACACTCATCATTGGAATTCATTTCTACAAGACATTGATACTGCGGCGGTGTTGGCTGCGGGGCAGGAGCGGCGCTTGTCTTTTATAGGTTCACACACACTGGGCTGTAAATTTACGGATGATAGCCACCTTTTAACCAAGGAGCTTGAACAAGCGATTTTTAAGGTATTTGAGTCGCAACCAGGATTTAATTTTGGTCGAGTAGATGTGAAATGTGCTGATGAATCGGCATTCCAAAACGGCAAGTTTGTGGTAATTGAAGTGAATGGGGTGGCGTCTTTACCTACCCATATGTTTGATCCCAAATTTTCAGTTTGGAAGGCTTACAAAATCTTCTTTGAACACGGTAAATACCTGGTTCAAATCGCCAGGCAACAGCGTGATAAACCGATGCAGTTACTTTCTTACCGCGAGGTCATCCGACAAGTCAAAGCTAACCAACAAATGCTAAATCAAGTACATGCGCGCTTAATGGGTAAAGCGCAATAAGATCGTCCCTAAACTCATTTTTGCGAACGTTGTTCCATCCTCTGCCAATAGCCCTCGATTTCTTTTTTCACAACGGGGGCCATTATGACAATCGCAATTATATTGGCTAATGCCATGGCGAAAACCATCGAGTCAGAAAAGTCTAAAACCGCGTCTAATTTTATTGCACAGCCGAGCATGACGAAGACACAGAATATTAAGTTATAAATCATTTTGGTGGCGGCTTTGTCACCAAATAGATAAACCCAACCGGCCAAGCCATAGTAAGACCAAGAGACCATGGTTGAGTAGGCAAACAAAATGATAACCACGGTCAAGACGTATGGAAACCAAGGGATCACGCTCTCAAATGCAGAAGAGGTAAGTTCTACGCCGCTAATGCCTGCGGCTCCAGTAACACCAGGCTCGTAGACTGTGACCACAATAACCAACGCGGTTATTGTACATATCACAACAGTGTCGATGAATGGCTCAAGCATTGCCACATAGCCTTCTGTCACCGGCTCCTTCGTTTTTACTGCAGCGTGAGCAATTGATGACGATCCGATACCCGCTTCATTCGAAAATGCAGCACGTCGAAAGCCTAAAATAAGTACGCCAATTATACCGCCTGCAACACCATCTGGACTGAATGCGCCGGTGATAATAGCTGAGAATGCGTATGGAATTTTATCGTAATTGGCGCCAATGACGATAAGGGCGCTAATAATATACAGCCCAGCCATAAACGGCACCAGCTTACTGGTTACAGCAGCAATGGATTTGATTCCGCCAACGATTACCATTGCGGTCAATACGGCTAATACAGCGCCCACCATCCAAGCTTTGTCGGCAAAGAAGCTGGCGTCAGCCCCGGTAACGTTGACGAACTGCGCATAGGCTTGATTCGACTGGAACATACACCCAATACCTAAGGTTCCAATCAATATGCAAACAGCATAGTAGTGAGCCAATACTTTGCCCAGCAGGGGTTTTTTCAAGGCCGCTAGGCCCTTTTCCATATAGAACATTGGGCCACCAAAGGTAGTCCCATCCTGATTTTCGTTGCGGTACTTAACGCCTAGCGTACATTCCGCAAATTTTGATGACATGCCTAAGAAACCGGCAACAACCATCCAAAATGCAGCGCCTGGGCCACCTATCGAAATTACGATTGCAACGTGCGCAATATTGCCAACACCAACGGTGCCCGACACCGCAGTGGTCAGTGCTTGGAAATGGCTTATTTCACCGGGATCTTTGGGGTCTGAATAATCACCACGAACCAACTTGAGCGCATGCTTAAATCCACGTAGGTTTATGAACCCCAAATAAAAAGTAAAAAACAAACCACACCCAACCAATGCCATCACAATTAGGGGTACTTGTGCGCCGAACGCGGGGACTGAAACGAAAATAATATTAGACAGTATCTTGGCCGCCGGCTTGAAGGCATCATTTACCGCTTGATCGAAACTGGCCATTGCGACCTGACTAAATACACTGGTAGCGATAAATAAGAAAGTAGTCTTAATTGAACGAACAAGCGTAAATTGAGAGAGTCCTAATATTTTCATTGATAAGCCTTGGAATAGTTATTATGTTATTAGGATATACAACTAAGAAAATAGAGGCCAGCAGATTCTTTCTACACAGCTCTTTCAAAAAAGCTTTTTATATATGAGCAAGATTCCCTAGATAGGCACAACCCACTATCTATTCATTAATCAAATCAATTAATTCTACGGCGGCTTGCTTCATTCTAGGCAGGTGTCGCATTGCAACTTCCAAGGTCATGCGCGCACTCGGTGCGTGCATCGCGAGAGCGCCATAAAATTGTCCGTCACTATTTTTTAGTGGTACCGCCACCGCCACCATGCCTTGCATAAACTCTTCATTGTCGACACCAATGTCGGCCCGACGCAGACGTTTCAGTTCTTTTTTAAGAGCTTCAAGGTCAGTAAGCGTATTCGGCGTGTATTGTTCAAAGTCTAGCTTGGACAATAAGCGCGTACGCTTGCTACTGGGTAGATTGTTTAGAAAAAGTTTACCGCTGGCGGTGCAATATACTGGCACGCGATCATTTTTTTGTAGCTGGATACGTAACGGCCAATGGCTTTCGACACGATCGAAATAGATCATCTGTGAACCGTCGGGAATCGATATATTACAGGTTTCGCCAAGGTCTTCGGAAAGCCGCTGTAAAATTGCATGGCGTTCGGTTCGCCAATGGTCGTTGTTGCTGAATATGCCCAAGGCCATATTAGATAGCCGCCTACCCGCTAAATAGCCGCGTCCATCTAAGCGTGGCTGAAGATAGCCTTCGCTTTCCAACATGATGCATAGACGATGAATCGTCGGCTTTGGTAGTTTGAGAACCTGATTGATTTGCGTTGCTGTCATCGGGGTCGAAGAACCCGCAACAGTTTCTAAAATTTTTAGTACTCTTAGCGCCGCCGATGATTTTTCACTACTGCTTGGTTTGTCCAAAGTTTTTCTATCCAAAATGTAAGCAAATAAATAGGCTAAAGAGGCAAGTTTAAGCTGTGTCCATGGCTTTTAACATCAGCTGCGCATTTAACTAACTACGCTGTAGGAGCCTGTCCGCATCAGCATTATTTTCGATAACATGCTTGGACCTTTAAACTCGCCAATGTTTATAATAAACACTTATAAGCTAATTGCCATTAGTTATGTTAAATTATGGTACATAAAGTCTCAAAATACGTTTTT
>JBLHMH010000127.1:0-9512 GCA_047621785.1 Polaribacter sp.
GGTTTTGCTATTGAGTTTTTCGGTCATTGCGTTGCCAGCGAGGCTTTATCATGTGGTCGATAGTGAGCAGCCAGGAGAACTTATGTCGCGCAATTTGCATCATGAGGAAGGGTTATTGATTCAAATTTCTTCAAGATTATGCAATACAAGCAGCTACACCGCTTTGCGATGGAACATAAACGGCGTCACTCATTAAGTTGTAAGTTGTAAGTTGAATGTTCAGGACCCGCTACAATTGGTGTTATTACAAACAACGGAACGAAGTCGGCTGTAGCCTAAGGAGGGGTTTAATAATAAACTTAAAACTAAAATCTAAACCTATTCGGAGTAGGTCAATCATGAAATACCAAACAAAATACTTGACCTTGTCATTTCTCTTATCTGCCAAGCAGCTTACAAAATTAATCACTGCGACATGTTGCTGCCTCGCAATGCTAAGTGCCCAGGCTGGCCCATTCAAAAATGCAAGTCAAGCTCGCGTTGACTACAGCAAGACTAATCTAGCCGCCAAACAATCTTGTCAGTCCATGTTGAGTTTCACTACCGTGGAGTTTTCCGTAATTAGCGCTGAGCTTATAAATGATACTTGCCGCGTGACCGGCGTCATACCGAGCGAGATTCGCTTTGAAGTTAATCTGCCAAACGCCTGGAATGGCCGTTTTATGATGACGGGAAACGGTGGTCTAGCAGGTCAGCCGTTGGAAGATTCCGAGTATCAAAGACAACGAGATATTGTGCTAGCTCAAGGTTTCGCCAATGCCTACACTGATACCGGCCACGATAACAGAGTAGAGCCTGGGGCAACGTTTGCATACAATAATCTGCACAAGCTGATCGACTACGGCTATCGCGGCATTCACTTGACAAACCAAACCGCACGCGTACTTATTCAACATTACTATCGCAAAGCGCCTAGCTACAGTTATTTTATGGGTTGCTCTAACGGTGGGCGACAAGCACTAATGTCCGCACAAAGGTTTCCTAAAGATTTTGACGGAATTTTGGCAGGTGCCCCTGCGAACGATTTTACCGGGTTAAAGTTTTCCCAAGCTCATCGAATGAATGCCCTGAAAGACAAACCGTTGAACCTAAAAGAAGTGGGTGTACTCGCAGAACACATTTTGGCCCGTTATGACAAGCTGGACGGCTTAGAAGACAAGTTAATCAGTGATCCTAGGACTTGTGATTTTGATCCATTACAACACCTACCGCTTTGCTCAGCGGGTACCAAAGACGCAGCAGATTGTTTCAATACTGAAGAACTGGATGCACTACAAGCCTATTATAGCCCAGTGATTCTGGCCGGTGAGGAAGTGTACGCAGGCTATCCACTGGGCAGCGAACTTAGCGGGCCTTCATACAACAACCAAGTGGCTTCGGGTTGGGTGCCGTGGGTGATCAATGAACAAGGACGCCCACTGATGGATATACTGGGCGCAGATTTCTTCCGCTACATCGTATCCGTAGAAGATGACCCAGGCTACGCCTGGACCAGTTTCGATTTCAAGTCGGAGCCCAGTAATCTGACTCAAGCGCGGGCCATTCTAGACGCAGTAAATCCCGATCTTAGCGCTTTTGCAGCCAACGGCGGGAAGCTCCTTAGTTATATTGGCTGGGCTGATCCTGATATAAGCCCGCTAACTGCTATTAGCTATCATGACCAAGTGAATCAACAGAGCCACAAACCTGCTAATGACTTTTACCGACTATTCCTGGTGCCAGGCATGTTTCATTGCTCAGGTGGACCAGGGCCGACAGATTTCGATGCCATATCACCGCTAATCGAATGGGTAGAGAAAGGCCTTAAACCAGAACGAATTGAGGCTCAAGCAATGAGAGTTACAGAAGGGGTTGAATCAATAGCGTTCAGTCGTCCTCTGTGTCCCCATCCATTGCGAGCGGTGTACCAAGATGGAGAACCAAGCGCGACGGCCTATCAAAAAGCGGATAATTTTGCCTGTCAGTAGCTCGAAATTTAGCAGTAAGAACCAGCAGGACTGAGACACGGCTGGCAAGGGTTTTGAGATTGAGGTTCAGTGGCAGCCGTAGGATTAGCCGAGAGTCTACTTTTTTGGCGATAGGGTTTGATTAATTAGGCTAGTGATTTAACCGGGGAAAAGTGAAGCGAGCACAGTTTGACTGCATTATTGGTTGCGAAAATATAATAGAACAATGTATGTGAAGTGATGAGCAAAGGACGTCTATAGATTACAATGCCCCAGTACCAAAATGACAATTAAATACCTGGGTGACTGTTGGTGAATAAAAAAAGTTTATGCATGTCTGTGCTCGTTTCGGTATGTATGAGTGCGGCATTAATGTTTGCGGTTGCTAGTCACGCTCAGGAAAATGTTTTGCTCGAAGAATTGCCGGTTGTGTCTGTGGTCGCAGATACCGTTGTGGGTGTTGCGCCAGTGCGGCCTAAGCGCAAAAAACGAAAGTTACCAAAAGCAAAAAACGTCGATCTGAAAGAGGTTGTAAATGAACCCGTAGTAACGGCGCCCGCTGGAAATGCTTCGTCAAAGTCGGCGGTTACCACGCAAAGCGATTTAGGGCCAGTTGAAAAACAGGCCGTTATTGATGAGCAAGCTGCCTTGCAGGAGCAAGCCGCGATTGAGGAACAGGCAGCTATGGAACAACAGGCTGCCCTTGAAGAAGACGAAGCAGCAGCAGCAGAGATCGAGGTGCAAGCTGCTTTGGAAGAACAAGCAGCCGTTAAAGAAGAGGCTGCTCTTGAAGAACAAGCGGCCATTGAAGAACAAGCGGCCATTGATGAACAAGCAGTCTTGGAAGAACGAGCTGCTAATCAAGCGTCGGTGACTAATGAGGGACCAGCAGTTATTGAAGATCAGCTTGTAAATGAGCAACAGACTGCTGTTCAAGAGCAAAAACCTGAGGAAGTGATTAACCAGCAGGAGGAAGCCATAGAGGAAGATTCCAAGTTTATTCTGGGTATGGAAGTCCCAGCTAATACCACTACGCGTTTGATTTGGACACCGGAAAGCAAAGTTAGTGGTCTCGCTGAGCAGACCCCTGTGCTAGTTGTGAATGGCAAATCGCCAGGTAAGACTCTCTGCTTGACCGGTGCTGTGCACGGCGATGAATTAAATGGAATCGAGATGATACGACGGATCATGTACCAACTCGAACCAGATAAGCTTACCGGCACTGTGATTGGGGTGCCAGTGGTTAACCTGATGGGCTTTCGTCGCAACTCCCGCTATCTGCCGGACCGCCGCGACTTGAACCGTTTTTTCCCTGGTAATACTCGTGGTAGCTCAGCGTCGCGAATTGCCCATTCCTTTTTCACAAAAATTATTCGCCACTGTGATGCGTTGATCGATATTCATACTGGCTCTCTAAACCGGACAAATTTAACCCAGCTACGAGCTGATCTATCGAATCAACAAGTAGCATCACTGGCACAAAGCTTTGGCCCTATTGCTGTGCTCAATAGTCGCGGTAATCCGCGTTCATTGCGCGCAGCTGCAGTACGCGCTGGCATCCCGACCGTTACTGTAGAAGCTGGCGAACCCATGCGAGTACAGCGCGAAGTGGTGGCCGAGGGGACAAAAGCAATTGAAACGCTGATGGCGAAAATGGGCATGTACGGGAGGAGTCAGAGAAAGTCCTCCAGATATGCGCCGGTTTACTATAAATCATCATGGGTACGCGCCAATCAAAGCGGGATATTTTTTAGCGATGCGCCGTTGGGCGAGCGAGTGGTAGAAGGTGAAGTGCTTGGCACCGTGACCGACCCGATTACCAATCGGCGTAGTGAGATACTATCGCCTTATCGTGGACGTATTTTAGGAATGGCATTAGATCAGGTAGTGTTACCCGGTTTTGCCATTTACCACATTGGCATTCAAACGCCCGAAGCTCGATTGATTGAAGAGGGGCAGTTGGATGAGGAAAACCCGGGTGAAGAGGGTAGAGATCAGGATATGGAAACAGCCGTTGATGGCGCCGCTAATCCCGCCGTGGTGGACGTTCCCCTGCACGATGCTTTAGACGATGATGAGTAGCAACCAAGCCTGTAACTTCGGGCGTCAGATCGTACACATTATTTAACCTAAACAGTAGAACAACAATGACTGTATATATGCTCACTATTCATGATCGCGTTGAGTATGAAAAATATGAAGAACAATTTGATGGCGTGTTCTCAAAATTTGACGGCAAACTTTTAAGTGTCGATGACGAGCCTTTAGTTCTTGCGGGCGAGTGGGAAGCTACACGGTCGGTTGTGATTGAATTTCCCTCTAAAGGGGCTGCGTTCGCATGGATGCAATCTGATGACTATCAAGCAATTTCAAAGCACCGAAACGCAGGCAGTACATTGAGTTCTATATTGGTGAAATCGTCGGCAGATTAACAAGCGTGTCAAAGGAGTCAAAGCCAAATTGTTTAAAAGGGCACGCATTGGGCCATTCGAGACGACTCGCTTCCGTCATTCTGAGCGTAGCGAAGAACCTCCTTATAGAGCGGTCATTCGCTACCGCAGATTATTAAATGTATTGCGTTTAAGCAGCTCCTGTTTTTCTTTCAAACAACACTTTAAGAGGTGGTAGTGAAATTTCGTCGACTCGGTAAAACAGAACTTCAGGTTTCCGAAGTAGCCTTTGGCGCTTGGCAGTTGGGAAATAGCGATCAATGGGCTGAGATGGACGACAAAACAGCACTCGAGCTTGTCGCAAAAGCAAGAGACTTAGGTTGTAATTTATTTGATACTGCGCCTAATTATGCTAAAACCAACAGCGAACGGCTGCTTGGACAGGCCTTAGAAGGGCAGCGAGATCAGGTTGTTTTGGTCAGCAAATTTGGGCATAAACCAGATGATAGTTTGGCCTTCAATAGTGATTGGTTTTGGCAAAGTCTACACGGCTCGTTACAACGCTTAAAGACAGACTATATTGATGTGGTCTTGGCGCATTCGCCGCCACTGGGAGTACTAAACGGCAATCATGAAATCTGGGAAGCCATGGCTAAAGCCCAGCAGCAAGGAAAAATTTGTTTTTATGGCGCCAGTACAGACTACAGCTTTCAAGTCGAAGAAGTGCTAAACACCACAGGCACCCAGGTGTTGGAATTATTATTTAATGTCCTTCATCAAGATGTCCGCAGAGCATTTGATTTAATTCGTAAACACGACGTCGGCGTGATCACCAAAGTACCACTTGACAGTGGATGGCTGACTGGAAAGTACAATGCTAATAGCCGGTTTACTGATGTTCGTAGCCGTTGGTCTCCAGCTGATATCGCCCAAAGAGCCAACGCTATAGAGCATTTGCAATGGCTTGTAGATGCGGACCATTCACTGGCTCAACAGGCGCTTGCCTATCTGCTTAGCTATAGTGAAGTTAGTGTTGTTATTCCCGGCGTTCGATCGATTCAGCAACTTGAAACTAATTTTTCGGCCGTTGGTGCTACTTTAACGGAGCAGCAGCGCAGCCGATTAGAAAGCTTTTGGGGTGTGCTGACCAATGATGGCCAACAGCTTTTGCCTTGGTAGGCTTGATGATAGAATTAAGGTAGTCAAAGCCCTTTAGTTGGCGGTTCAAGATTTATGTCGTTTAACACAGCACTAGCCCAAATTCATTTAATTCAGCGGGGGCGTATTGCTGTTATCGGTTTGGCTTGTATGAGGCCTTCTATCGATTTTTATGCGGGCATAAAAAAAGGCGCTATCCGAAGATAGCGCCTAGTTTGTTTTGATACCCATTGTCTACATTAAGACGATAAATAGTACCAGTGGGGTAAAGGCAACTAAGCCAGTTGCAAGCTCTTCGATAAAGTAATTCATCTTGTATTCTCCAATTTAAGTTAATGCTTGGGTTCAAGCAAAACTACTTATGGGGCTTGTTGGTATGTTTTAAAATGACGCTTTCTCATAATAGACATAACTGCAATTCATGTCTTGGTGGGGTGATGCTGGCGTTGGGCCAACGTGGAATGAGCAACTTCAGCTTAAACCGAAGGCAAATTGCACCTGGGCGTTTTGGGACTTGTTTTGGTCTAAGCCGATACTGAATTTTTTTAGTTCGCTTGAATTGTTTACTTAAATAGAAATAGAATCAGCAACACGTGAGCTCCAGATTACGGCCTAAGGTAGAGCGAGCGTTAAAAAATAAGAGCGGTTCTTGTTAACGTAAAGATGCCTGAATAAATTTAACCTAGAGCCTTCTCTAAACCGGCTACCAATTGAACTATTTCCTCCATTGTTGTGTAGTGGACGAACGACAAACGCACTACCCCAGGATTAAGCGCGATAGACAATTCCTCGAGCGGGCGAACGCTATAGAAATCACCGCTACCGACCATTAACTTTTGCTCGCACAAAGTTGCAACCACTTCTGCAACTGTCTTTTTCAAAGGTATAAAGGCAACCGTCGCAGCGCGTACTTCTGCGTCATCTGGGCCGATAATCGTCACATCATCACGGCTCTTTAAAAAGTCCAGCAGAGGCCTTAGTAGCATCTTTTCATGCTCTGAAAATAGCTGATGTAGCTTTCTTGCACGTTCGGCAGAATCGGCCTGCTCGACAAAGTGGTGCTCATAAATAGCATCCATGTAATCAGCTATACCAGTCGCTGACGCTATTTGGGCGTGGTCTGGCCCCGCGGGGGTTAGCATATTACGGGCCTTGCCCTGATTAAAGTAATGAGATTGATTTGCCATCTTCTTGCACAATTCTTGCTTTACTGTCATAGCACCCAAATGCGGGCCCCAGGTTTTATAAAGAGAAAATAGATAGATGTCTGCTTCCAATGCCTCTACGTCGGGCAAGCCATGCGGTGCATACGAAACGCCATCGACTAAAGCAATTGCCCCCGCCGCGTGGGCAATGTCGGCTATCTCTTTCACAGGGTTAATGTGCGCCAAAATATTTGATGCATGTGGGAAAGCAACCATCTTCGAACGAGAGCTGATGAGCTCTTGAAAAGTGCTCAGGTTCAACTGACCGCTGTTTGGATCTAGATGCCATTCTCGTACGACAATACCTTGCTCCGCTAAGCGCCGCCACGCACCGGCATTAGCCTCATGGTCTTGACAGGAAACAATAATTTCATCTCCAGCTTGCCACATTGGCCGCAGAGCATTAGCTAATACATAAATGTTCTGGGTCGTAGATGGACCAAAATGAAGCTCATCCTCGGCAACATTCAAATATGCTGAAAGCCGAGTATACGATTCATCCATTTTACTTCCAGCTTCGATCGAGGCCGGGAAAGGATAGTAAGGCTGTACCTTAGTTTTAGTATAGTAAGCAAACAAGCGATCAATGACTTGTTGGCAGGTATATGACCCGCCCGCATTTTCAAAAAAAGCCCAGCCATCTAAAGAAGGCTCACTAAAAGCTGGGAACTGCGCTCTTACAAATTTGGTATTTAGTTGCATGTTTTTATTCTAGGTGATGTGATCATTTTTTAGAGTCTTAAACTTTATACATTAACTTATTAAGTTTATATAGATAAACTCTGACCTGATGAAATTTGATTCACTGCTAACTATTGCTATCACGTTTTTTTAAGTAAGCTTCGCGGGAACTTTGACATTCTGAATCAAGCAAGCCGACGAGTAATCCATCTGCGTCAGACCATGCATTGACGCCTGTACCCATTTGCTCACTGACGGCATTAACATGTTGTTTTGTGGAGCTGATTGCATGTCTTGGTTTTGAACAAATTTGATCGGCCAGTTCACGTGCGAGTGGGCCCAATTCAGGTTCGTCCACCACTCGATTTAGAAAACCAAGCGATTTTGCTTCAGCCGCCGAAAACTGGCGGCAGGTCATGACCAACTCCTTAGTCATCGCGGCGCCTATTTCACGAACCAATCGTGGAATACCTCCCCAAGCGAGCGGGATCCCAAGGTCAATTTCTGGTATTGAGAATTTAGTAGTCGCCGCAGCGATCCGAAGATCACAGGCAGCGGCGAGTACCAGACCACCGCCGACGCACCAACCATGGATGTTCGCAATCGTAATTGCCCGCATAGACTCAACTGCATCGGCCATGATTCGCCCAGCATCTGCGGCCTCTCTAACATTCGCCCCTTCAATCTCTGGAAACCCAGCTAAATCTGCTCCTGCAGAAAAAGCTCTACCTCTTCCTGCAATAATAACGCTTCGAATATTATCATTGGTATTGAACCATAACGCGGCCTTGGTGATTTCCTCAAGTAGCTCTAAGGACAGAGCATTCAATTTGTTGGGCCGATTTAGCCAAACAGTGGCGACAGGTCCGTCGGTTTCGATTTCAAGAGAAGAGAATTGCGGAGTTGCTAGCATTAGTTGTTCTCAATACGGGTAAGAGGATTAGCAAGTGTACTAAATAAAACTACTTGGTTTGCCATTTACTGAAATCAGGTGGGCGAAGCCTTCACTTTTCACCGATCCCTCTGCTCCAGCAGCAAAGGATGCTGTACCATGCTCGGGCCCTACTGCGGCAAAACGTGATGTCATCTAGTTTATGCGCAAGGCACGTTTATCTGGATAGTTGTGTTGCTTTCAGTGCGCCCGCCTTAAACCCAGTATACTTCCTTGTGTGCGCAGTCAGAATTTTCAGCTTAAAACGCTAGAGACCATCACTATTTTAAAAATACTGGGCTTTGTTTATATACTCTGCGACCAGCACCCGAAAACCTGCGTCTTGTTATGCAGTCCTAAGCCTAACCTTTTTAGATACCATCCAATATGACCTTTAGTTTAAAAACTGTACGTTCAGGCATTATTAAGAGACTACAACCCTCTGTCACAGTGTGCCTTATCTTAAGTTTTTTGGTTTGCAACCCGGTGCAGGCGATTACTCTTGACGGGCGGTTGGATGAGCAAGAGTGGAAAGATGCGAAGGTCATCAGTGACTTTATAAAAGTCGCACCATACTCATTGAGCGAACCTGAATATAGTACAGAAGCACGTGTCATTTCTAATCAAGATGGGATCTATATAGGCATTAGAAACACCCAACCGTTGAGTACTCAATCTACAGAATTGACTGCGCGTGATAGCGATATGAGCGCAGACACCAACCAGATAATTATCGACTTTGACGCCTCGAACATCTCCGCCTACAGTTTTGAGGTTGGCAACGGAGGATCAATCAGAGATGGAATATGGCGCAATGAAAATCAGTACAGCAACGATTGGGATGGTAGCTGGCAAGCTCAAACGTCACACGACGATACTCATTGGTATGTGGAAGTTCTACTACCATGGAATATTGTTCCAATGGCAGGTGTTGACGTTGATGAGCAGAGCCAAAGGTCTATAAAGGTCTATCTGTCGCGTCGGGTTAAAGAGCTCGGCGTAAGTTATGCTAATGTCGCTGCAAGCTCGAATCGCCAGCGATTCATGTCTGATTTTGCAGGTCTTAGTATTAGCAACTTCACGCAATCATCATTTCAGACGTTTGCCTATGCATCGGCCAGACAGAATACGATTGACAATGATAATGAATTTGATGTTGGGGCGGATCTGTTTTGGAAGTCTTCAGACGGAAAACAACTAA
>JBLHMH010000128.1:0-9460 GCA_047621785.1 Polaribacter sp.
CTATGCGCCTGATAATCACACCGCAGAGATTGCTTTGTTTTTGGATTATGCTACTCAGGCAGGCATGACTGAGCAACGCATAGTGCCTGATCCGTATTACGGTGATGATGGTTTTGAAAACGTATTTCAGTTAGTCGAAGTGGGCTGCATGGCTTTACTAGGCCATATTCAAAAGCATGGTTAAGCAGTGAACAGTAAACTCAAGCAAATTGAATCCATTGAAATTAGTGTTGCACAGCAAACACTGACTGCGATTGTTTGCCAAGGGCCAGCCTTAATTTACTTAGTTTCGACTGCCAGAAACGGCGTTGGGCAACAATCAGGCAGTGAATGCACTCCGCTGGGCCAGCATCATGTTCGTGCCAAAATAGGCGGCGGTCATGCACGCGATACAGTGTTTATTGGTAGACGGGCTAGCGGTGAAATTTATACCGAAGAACTGGCTGAACAGCAGCCTAATCGCGATTGGATTTTGAGCAGAATTTTGTGGCTATGCGGCGACGAAGTTGGGCTCAATCGATTGGCTAAGGTAGATACGATGCGGCGTTTTATTTATATTCACGGGGCGCCAGACTCGCATGCGATGGGCGTTCCTAGTTCCCACGGATGTATCAAAATGCGTAACAAAGATGTAATTGAGTTGTATGATCGAATTGAGCCTGGCACTCCAGTTTTGATTCGCTTATAGATTTTGATCTCTCTTGCAGTTCTTATCTCGAGATCAACGCTAGTCGCGTTAGCTCAAAGCCTTGATCCCGATAGTTTTTCGTTTATCCTCAACTTAATCCATATTAATTTCATTTAACCCGAATGCCAAATACTCAAGCAATTCCAAATTCAACCCCAAGCCTTATGCCTTTAGGGCCAGTTATGCTGGATGTCGCAGAATTACAATTAGACGACAGTGATCGCCGCCGCCTAAGACACCCCAGTGTTGGCGGAGTAATTTTATTCGCTAGAAATTTTGAGGGCCGCCAGCAAGTCGCAAAGTTAATTACAGAGATAAAAAACTTAAGAACCCCGGCGCTTTTAGTTACCGTGGATCAAGAGGGGGGGCGTGTGCAACGTTTTAAAAAGGGGTTTTCACTTTTACCACCCGCAGCTGATTTTGGGGTGCTCTGGGATCAAGATAAGCATACTGCACCAATGCGAGCCTATGAGTCGGCTAGACTTATGGCTAGTGAATTAATTTCTGTTGGCGTTGATTTCAGTTTTGCACCGGTCTTTGATATCACATCAATAGACAGTGAAGTGATTGGTAACCGTTGTTTTCATCCAAACCCAATGGCTGCAACTGAGTTGTTAGGTGCCTACATTGACGGTATGCATTCAGAGGGGATGGTGGTAATCGCCAAGCATTTTCCTGGTCATGGTGGGGTTAGCGGCGATTCTCACAACTGTCTGCCTAGCGATAGTCGAACACTCGCACAAATTGAACAATGCGATCTGATTCCCTACCGTGAATTAGTTGATGAGATTCAAGGCGTAATGTCTGCACACGTGTTATTCGACGCCTGTGATGCTGAGATACCGACCTACTCAAAATTTTGGTTGCAGGATGTGCTGCGTGAGCAGTTAGGGTTTGACGGAGTGATTTTCAGTGATGATCTGACCATGCAAGGGGCAATCGACGCGCAGGACGATGTCTCGATAGTGCTGAGTGCCCAAAGGGCGATTTATGCCGGTTGCGACATGGTGTTGGTTTGTAATCGTCCAGATTTAGCAGATGATCTGCTAGACGGCTTAGAGTTTGAACCCAATCAAACCTTATCAGGCAAGCTCACTTCACTGTCGGCACGATAGTGAAAGCTTGAGAATATTGAGTCTTTTTGCTAAAAGTCGTAAAAAAATAATGTGAGTTAGGCGCAGCATCTAGTTTTAATTAAAACAATCCGATAGTCTTAGTAACTAATTTAGTGTGCATTTAATTTTATAGGGATCAGTATGGGAATTTTATTAAAACGTCTATCTTATTTGGCTATATTGGGCTTTCCGCTTTCGGTTCTGGGCAAAAGGTTGGGCATATTTGACTTTAGTACCGGTTTCGCCGGTATTAAGTATACTTTGTTTTTGGCAGCTGGAATATTCGTGGTTGGTCTTTTCTGTTGGTTGCTGCAACGTGAAAGCAACCCAAAAGGATCGAAGGCCGCTCGCTTGGCTATGATCTTAAGCCTATTACCATTACTGGGCATTGGCTCACAAATTCTATTGGCGCGCAGCGTGCCAGCAATTCATAACATTAGCACTGACACGATCAACCCACCTGAATTTGCTCGTATTGCTGAGCTGCGTACAGAGAAAAATAATCCGCTTGAGTACCAAGCGTCACTTGCAGATAAACAAACTAAGGCCTATCCAAATGTTAAGCCTTTGACCACTGACCTAACGCCGCGTCAAGCGCACAGAATTGCACTCGGTATTGCGTCCTATCTTGACTGGGATATTGTGGCCGAAAACGTGGTTACTGGGGTGATCGAAGCAACAGAGACTACTAAACTTTGGGCCTTCAAGGATGATGTGGTTCTTAGAATAACTGAGAGCCCCGAAGGTGGGTCTACGATTGATATGCGCTCTGTTTCTCGAATTGGACAAAGTGACTTAGGTGCCAATGCCAAACGAATCAAGAAATTCATGGCAGAGTTTCAAGCTAGAGAAGATAAGCAGCTTGATGGCTAGAAAAGCTAAGCGTGCGAAGATGAGGGTTAAAGGAATAAACCGCTAAATATAACATGACATAAAAAGCGCCGAAGACCTCGAGCGCTTTTTATGTCAGGAATAAACTAAGGTGCGAAGCTGGTTTGCACAAATTCAGTCCGCACCGATCCAGTTCGCACCAACCTAAAGCCGTAGCTAAACTAGCTTGGCTAGTCGCTCCCAGGTTTCGACTACTGAGTCTGGGTTTAGCGACACGGAGTCAATACCCTGTTTAAATAACCACTCTGCTAATTCAGGATGATCCGACGGGCCTTGGCCACAAATGCCAACGTACTTTTCGGCCTTATTGCAGGCCTCTATTGCCATGGACAGCATTTTCATAACCGCCGGATTACGTTCATCAAACAAGTGAGAAACGATCGCAGAGTCACGATCTAGGCCTAGCGTTAGCTGTGTCATATCGTTTGAGCCGATCGAGAAGCCATCAAAATACTCCAGAAATTCATCGGCCAGCACCGCGTTAGCCGGCAGCTCGCACATCATAATGACTCTAAGTCCATTTTCGCCACGCGTCAGGCCATTGGCCTCTAGTAATTGAATGACTTGCGCGGCTTCGTCGGTAGTGCGCACAAACGGGATCATGATCTCAATGTTGGTCAAGCCCATGACATCGCGCACGTATTTAACCGCTTGGCATTCTAATTCAAAGCAGTCTCGCATGCTGGGTGCAATGTATCTTGACGCGCCTCGAAATCCCAACATTGGGTTTTCTTCATCAGGTTCGTAATCATGCCCACCGACCATATGTGCATATTCATTGGACTTGAAATCCGACAATCGAACGATGACTGGTTTTGGGCTAAACGCACAGCCTAAGGTCGCGATTCCCTCTGACAACTTTTTAACAAAGAAATCTGTGGGTGAGTCGTAGCCTGCGCTGTATTCGTCAATAATGGCCTTAACATCCTTAGATTGACGGTCGTACTCGATTAAGGCCTTCGGGTGAACACCGATCATTCGATTAATGATAAATTCTAAGCGAGCTAGGCCAATGCCTTCATGGGGCAATTGTGCGAAAGTGAATGCTCGGTCTGGGTTGCCCACGTTTTGCATAATCTTGAATGGAATCTCGGGCATACCGTCGAGCTGAGTTGTGATTTTCTCGAAATCCAATTCACCCGCATAAATAAAACCAGTATCGCCTTCTGCACACGATACGGTGACTGGCGCTCCGTCTTCTAATTTTTCAGTAGCGTCACCACAACCTACGATAGCCGCAACGCCGAGTTCGCGCGCGATAATTGCCGCATGGCAAGTTCGGCCACCACGATTAGTGACAATTGCAGCAGCTCGTTTCATCACAGGTTCCCAGTCGGGGTCGGTCATATCGGTGACCAAGATGTCGCCGTCTTGGACAATATCCATTTCATCAATGCTCAATACTTTACGTACTTTTCCGCTGGCGATGCGCTGGCCAATTGACCTTCCTTCGGCCAAAATCTTGCCAGATTCGTTGAGCTGATAACTAATCTTAGTCGTCGTATCGGCCTGGCTAGCCACTGTCTCAGGGCGCGCTTGAACGATATATAGTTTCTTATCATCGCCATCTTTAGCCCACTCAATATCCATTGGGCGACCATAATGTTGCTCAATGATCAATGCTTGTCTTGCGAGTTCCTCAACATCTGCATCGCTGATAGAAAAAGACTGCTGCTCGGCGCGGTCGACTTCTACGGTATCTACCGACCGTCCGGCCGTAGTTTCATTGGAATAGATCATTTTGATCAATTTGCTGCCTAGGTTTCGGCGCACTACTGCGGGTCGGCCTGCATTCAGTGTTGGTTTATGTACATAAAACTCATCGGGGTTTACCGAACCTTGGACTACCGTTTCGCCCAAACCATAGGAAGAGGTCACAAACACAACATCATCAAAGCCTGATTCAGTATCTAGGGTGAACATCACGCCTGCTGCGCCAGTCTCACTGCGGACCATGCGCTGGATACCAGCCGAAAGAGCCACATTCTCATGCGCGTACCCTTGGTGTACACGATAAGAAATAGCTCGATCATTGAACAGTGATGCGAATACTTCGTGTACTGCTTGCTTTACCGCAGCCAGCCCTTCAATATTTAAAAAGGTTTCTTGTTGTCCCGCAAAAGAAGCGTCGGGCAAGTCCTCTGCGGTGGCAGATGATCGAACTGCAACTTTTAAGCCTTGATTGCCGTCTTGCATGCTAATAAAGGCTTGATCAAGTGCGGTGTCGAAGGCCGCCTGAAAAGGAGTGTCTGTAATCCAAGAGCGAATATCAGAGCCAGCCGATGTCAAGTCACTGATATTGTTGACGTCTAGGGCATCCAGTCGATCGTTAATTCTTTTATCCAAGCCATCTCTTGCTAAGAACTCACGATAGGCATGTGCTGTGGTGGCAAAACCGGTAGGTACTGACACACCTAAGGTGCTCAAATTCCCGATCATTTCGCCGAGTGAGGCATTCTTGCCTCCGACTCTTTCAACATCATTTATGGTAAGCTGATCCAAGCTAATTATGTAGTCGCTCAAGGTGATAACTCTCTATTTTTAAGTTATTTCTGGCCAGTTTTAACGTTAGAAACACGTTGTTTGGCGAAGTTGTTGGTACGTAAATAATAGCAGGAATAAACCTAAATATGCGCCACTATGGGCTAATAAGGTCCACAAAGTAGCCGTAATTGAATGATAAATATTATGAAAAGAAAAGTGTTCTTCCTCTCAGATAGTACCGGGATGACCGCGGAAAATTTGGGCAAGAGCTTACTTGCGCAATTTACTCAAATTCAATTTGAAAGTGTCACCAAACCTTTCGTTGATACTCCAGAAAAAGCCGCACGCATTGCCAGAGAGATAAACCAAGAGGCGCAAACAGTGGCCGATCGACCGATCGTAATTGACACAATTGTTAAAGCAGAAGTCAGCGAAATAATTAAGCAAGCCAATTGTTATTATATAGATGTGTTCTCAACGTTTTTATCGCCGTTGGAAGATGAGTTAGGAGTTAAGTCATCACATACAGTGGGTCATCCGGCGATCTTTCGGGAGGACAGTAGGGAGGCCGATGAGGCTTATTCGGCCAGAATCGATGCGGTACATTTCGCGCTCGCTAACGACGATGGAATGCATCTACACAGATATGCCGATGCGGACATTATTCTGATAGGCGTGTCACGCACAGGCAAGACCCCATCCAGTGTTTATTTGGGAATGCAGTTTGGAATTAAGGCTGCTAACTATCCGTTAATACCCGATGACCTAGAGACCAATAAGTTGCCGACTGCTTTAGTTGGCCATCGAAAGAAATTATTCGGTCTTACCATACGCCCTGGGCGTTTAGCCGAAATTCGTAATGAACGAAAACCCAATAGTACCTATGCAAGTTTACGGAATTGTGTCGACGAGGTACGTCAGGCAGAAACACTCTACCGTCAGTATCGAATCCCCTATATTGATACCACTCAGTTATCCATTGAAGAATTTTCGGCGAGAATCTTAGAGCGCGCAGGAATTGAACGTCGTGTAGCCAGCCTATGAAGCAGTACTCTTACCTAGAGCAGGGGTTTATGCGGCGTGCCTTGGAGTTGGCAGGTTATGCACAGCAACACGGCGAAGTGCCGGTCGGCGCTGTTTTGGTAGAAGACGGTAAAATTATTGGAGAAGGTTCTAATGCGCCCATATCAAGTAATGATGCTAGCGCACATGCAGAGATCAACGCGATTCGTGCCGCGTGTCACGTTAAACAAAATTATCGCTTACCTAATACCCAGCTTTACGTAACGTTAGAGCCATGCGCCATGTGCGCAGGAGCGTTAATACACGCCAGAGTTGAGCGAGTCCTAATTGGCGCAACCGAACCCCGAGCGGGCGCTGCTGGATCAGCTCTAAACGTGTTGCAAAACGAAAAGCTAAACCATCGATGCGATGTGGAGTTTGGGCTGATGGCTGAGCAAAGTGCAACAATGCTTAAGGCTTTTTTCAAATCCAGACGCTAAGCCGACCTTACCTTGGTTAATAAAATCAAAATTTCCCTTGCCTAGGTATTCGTTAGGGTATCCATAGCAATAATGGCTTGAATGAGGTAGTCTGCGCTCGATTTCAATACTCTTGGTCTTCAGTGATCAGACTTAGTGACACCGCATGAATTTTACCGATTTAGGTCTCGCCCAAGAACTCTTGGACGCTATCAAGTTACAAGGCTATGACAAGCCTTCCCCGATCCAAGAAAAAGCCATACCAGTGGTTCTGGCAGGCCGAGATATTATGGCTGCCGCACAAACCGGCACCGGCAAAACGGCAGGTTTCACCTTGCCGATTTTGCATCGTCTTGCAGAAGTAGAAAAACCTAAGGGCACCGGCAACCAAGCTCGGGTACTGATCATCACGCCAACTCGCGAATTAGCCGCGCAGATTGCCGCCAGCGTTGAAACTTATGGACAGTTCCAGAATGTTAAATCAGCAGTTGTGTTCGGCGGGGTAAAGATAAACCCGCAAATGCAGCGCCTGCGCGGTGGTGTCGACGTTTTGATTGCGACGCCGGGTAGACTCCTAGATTTACACAACCAAAATGCGGTACAGTTCGACAAATTGGAAGTGTTGGTGCTGGACGAAGCAGATCGCATGCTTGACATGGGTTTTATTCATGACATTCGACGAATTATCAAGTTATTGCCAAAGAAGCGTCAAACCTTATTGTTTTCCGCAACGTTTTCTCAGGATATTCGACAGCTAGCGAAGACCTTTTTAATCGACCCAGTTGAAGTATCGGTGAGTGCGCCCAATACCACCGTTGATACGGTCACGCAGCGGCTAATAGTGGTTGAAAAGTCTCAAAAGACCGAGGTGCTTTCGTACCTCATTCAAGAAAATAATTGGTTTCAAGTATTGGTGTTTTCTCGCACTAAGCACGGTGCTAACAAATTAGTTAAAAAGTTGATGGCCAGAGGCATTGAAGCTTCGGCAATTCATGGCAATAAAAGCCAGGGCGCACGGACTCGTGCTCTCGCTGACTTCAAGCAAGGGAAATGCAGAGTACTGGTTGCGACTGATATCGCCGCGCGCGGTATCGATATTGAGCAGTTGCCGCATGTAGTGAATTTTGATTTACCGCAAGTAGCAGAAGATTATGTTCATCGAATTGGACGTACCGGCAGAGCGGGTTCAACTGGCGAAGCCATTTCGCTGGTCAGCCATGACGAGTTCAAGATGCTGGTCGAGATCGAGCGCCTAATCAAAAAGAAGATTCCGCGAGAGGAATTAGTCGGATTTGAACCACTTAATAATTTACCTGAGTCCAAAGGTGACTTTAAACCTGCTAAGCCCAACAAGCCTAAAAAGCCTGGTGCAGGTAGAAGAGGCAAGCCAGGCGGCAATAGAAGTCAGTCAGGTGAGAAGACCGGCCAAGATCAAAAGCCATCTAACTTCAGTAGGCGCAGCAAGCCGCAGAATAAGACAGCTAAGCCAAACAAACCTTCGCTCGGTTAGTGCTTGCTAGTAAGCTAGGGCCATGCTTGTCTTCGCTTATTAGGTAATTGCTTTTATTCTGGTTATGATATGCCCTCTAGTCACTAGTTAAAGGTTTATTGATATGTCCGTTTACAACTTTAATGCGACCACAAGATCTAGTGAAGTAGTACCTATGAGCGAATACAAAGGAAAGGTAATATTGATTGTTAACACCGCTAGCAAATGTGTTTTTACGCCTCAATTCAAGGGTTTAGAGTGGCTGAATAGAAGATATCAAAGTAAAGGGCTACAAGTGGTCGGCTTCCCTTGTAATCAATTTGCACGTCAAGATCCTGCTGACAGCAAAACAATCGCAGGTTTTTGCCGGAAAAACTATGGCGTTTCATTTCCGATGTTTTCTAAGATTGACGTAAACGGAAAGCGAACCCACCCTTTATACAAATTCTTAAAGGAGTCAGCACGAGGGTTTTTTTGGAGTAGACGGATTAAATGGAATTTTACAAAATTTCTAGTCGACCACGAAGGAAACGTGCTTAAGCGATATGCGCCTTCCACAAAGCCGGAAAGTTTAGTTTCGGATATAGAGTCGGCACTCGCAAAACTTTAATAGTTCTCAAGTTAATACTGTAGATACCGCTTATGATTCTACGCCTAGCTCAGCTCCAAGATTTAGCAACTCTGCGTGTTTTTGAACAAGGTGTGATTGCGGCCGAAAGGCCTTTTGCGTTAAACCTTAAAGTTGGCGACCTCTACTACTACGATATCGAAGCGTTAATTAAAGACGATTGTTCGGCCTTAACCGTCGCAGAGCAAGATGGAGAGTTACTTGCCTGTGGCTATGCAAAGCTTCAAGATTCCAAACCACATATTCATCCAGATAAATACGCCTATCTTGGATTTATGTATGTGGTGCCGCAGCAACGCGGCAAACAGATAATAGACAAAGTGATTAAGGCATTAATCACATGGGCCTCCGACCAAGGCGTTAGTGCATTCGAACTTGACGTTTATTCGACCAATGAGTCTGCGATTCGTGCATATCAACGTTTGGGGTTTAAACCGAATTTGGTGCAGATGATTAAACTCTAAGCCATTTTAAGTAGGCAGGGGATTTGGCAACTATTCTGCGCATAGGGGTTAAGCTAATAGGGCTTTTCGAAAAACATAAGGCTTGAGTCATCCTGAGAGAATGTAAACCTAACTGTGTATCTGCCATGATTTAGGTTTAGAGATAATCGGTTAATCGATCCTCAAACTCAATCATAAATCGATTGAGGGCGGGTTTCCAGTTTCTTATTGGCATCGTCCA
>JBLHMH010000129.1:0-9440 GCA_047621785.1 Polaribacter sp.
AATTCATCATCGAGACCGACCGATTGCCCAGATAGGCTTTTGTCACGCCAAAATGGTGTTGTGTACTGCGCTACACACTTAATACAGCTGCCAGCAGGCATTCTTTGCCACATTTGATCTTTAGTGGAGGGCATAGCGGGGCTAAAATCAATACGCAATAATCTATTGGGTGGAATCGCAGAAATTAGATTAGACGCCGAAAAAACTTTGCCGTTTTTACAAGTTACCGTCACGCCATCATGATTATGCTCAACGAGATTTACCGGATGATTCAATTCTAATTCTGCAGACATTTGCTCCGCTAAAGCTAAACAAAGCCCTTGCGACCCACCATGAATTCGATCTTGTTGCGCGCCGCCGTCCACACTAATTAAATAATCAAGACTATGGTTCGACTTTGCGTAAAACAGTGCATGTAGCATGGATATTTCTTTTGGCTCTACCGTAAATACAGCCTTTACAATAATCGTGAACGCTTTCTTTGCTATCTCCGAAAAGCTATTTCGGTCAATCCACGTTTGCACCGTCATTGAATCCCATTTGCTTGCTAGTGTGTGTTCATAGGGCGCGGCGGGATCAATGTGCCTAGCAAGCTTATCGAAACGCCAAAGCATCCACCCTAATTGCAGCGTTTGCGCAAGACTGAGCTTGGGAATTGAGCCAGAATATTCCGAAATAGTCTCCCTAAGATAGATAAGGTTTTTACCACGGTTATACAGAGGATAAGTCTTTAAGTTGTGTTGTTTGACCAAGGCATACATACGATCATGGCCAGGCCCAATCCATTGCCCACCCACGTCTACTAAATCCCCATTGGCAAACTGGTGGTTTAGACTGCGTCCGCCAACTCTATCTCGTGCCTCTAACAAAACAACTGTCTTGCCTTGCTGTTTTAATAGCGAGGCTGCATGAAGGCCGGACAAGCCCGCACCGATAACGACAACATCTACTTTTTTATTTACTATCATTTTCTGGCACGTTTTAAAGCCTATATATCAAAATCGTTCGTCTCAAGATATGTCTCAATTTCGAGAGCCAATGATTTTAGCGTCTGCCCGCCGATCTCATAATTATATTTGGAATAGGTCTCGGCGGTGAAAATAGCTCACCGTAGTTATTGAAATTAGCTGGCTTATACAAATAAGCACTAGTAATAGGCGCGATAAAAACCGTCAATATGGAAAGTAGCTGAACTCTGTTCCAAAACTGAATTTTCTGACTACTCATATACTCTTCTTTGCATACTGAATGACTAGCTGAAATGAGTATACAACGGCCTATCATATTTTGTAATCCTTGCCGAAAATCAATCAAGCGTTGAGCTTATAGTAACTTTTCGTTCCGTTGGACTTCAGACCCCTTACTGGCTGAGCGTAGGATAATTTCCAAATTCCCTGACTACCCCCAATAGTCCCAAAAAATGCTGGCTCGGTGCTCATTGCACCGGCCAGCCAAGTCTAAAACTATCAAATATTTTAGAATTTTGTACAAGTAGCAACCGCTAATTGTTGTACTGTCGTTGTTTCTCTTGTTGTCGAAGATTGAATTCAAATGGAAACTCCATCTCGCATGGCTTGCCATTACAACTTGCTGGGTCAAACGCGGTGTTGAATAGTACGTTGGTTGCCAGTTGGGTCATGGACTCGGCAGGACTTTCGTACACTGAGACATTTTCCACTTTGCCTTTCTCGTTGATCATGGCGACCAAGAACAAATTTCCGGATCGTGCGATCTCTTTATGCGCCTCAATGATTGGTCTATAGATTACTTGTGTGCCTTTCTTTGGAAAAGGAGGTACTTCGCCACTTGCTAGACCGCCATAAGTGGCTTTAAAAATTTCTTTTTGTTCGGCAGTCAGCGACTTATAGTTTTTGTTAAACGGGATTGGTGAAATCGCATCAATAGTTTTAATTTTTGAGCCTTCAGGAGCATCACCTTTCAGTTTGTATTGTTTCTGTGCGGCGGCAGCAGTAGTGCTAATAATGATTACGGCAATGCCGACTAAAAATTTACTTAATTTGTTATTTGTACTAAACATATTTCCTCCAAAAGCGGACAATTAAAATAAAGGCCAATTAACTACTAACTCTGGGCTGCTCGCGTTAGTTGACCGCGGTCGAGAGTACTTAAGTGTGTTATTGGCATGGTTAGCGCTTTCTAGAAAACCGCTTCACTCTGTCGTTGTTACCTAATTAGATGCAGTTAATTTCAATTTGGTTTCAAATTTTTAAAAATCAGGGGCAATTATCAAATCAATAATCCTGCTGGTAAATTATTGGCAGCATTATTTGATTGGCCAAAGGTAGGAAATCGCCTAAAAAAATAATAGATATTTATCTCGTAAAGCCAGATTTTAAAACACTTTAGAGCGTTTGTGGGGAGTTATCAGAATCGCTCGAAATCAGCTTTATTTGTGAAACTAAACTGTCTATGAGCTTCATTTTTGAATTGGAATAATTTTTCAAATATCCCCCTAAAGATAAAAGTTTTGTTGGTTAGAATAAGATATTTGCTTAGCAATTTGAATTTCTGGAGATTCACGTGTACATAAAACTCACCCCAAATTCGACTATTGGTGTGTCGAGCCTTGCCTTCGAGATTTGCCTATTGTTTGCGCTGCCCAGTTTTTCTGCGCCGGCCGATCCGGCAGTTTCGATGCCTGAGTTTTGCAAGAAGTTGCCGCGCGCTGACCATCAAAACCTCCGTCAAATACCTGTTGAGAGCGAATGGTTCAAGGTCTATGGGCTTGCTCCTGGGTTAGTGCCATTTATGAGCCGCATCAATGGCAGGAAGTGATTTCCTATTTAATCGAAGGTGAACAGTAGGCGCTATTCTTCGTTACCGGCAATGGAATAGCAAACATAGCAGAAGTAGTGGGCAGGCTTACCGACAAGCCTGTGTCAGTTCTAAACTCCCACACCCATTATGATCACGTTGGTGGTAACTTTGCCTTTGCTAAGGTCTATGGGATGGATACGCAATTTACTCGTGAGCGACAGAGAGGACAGCCTAACCAAGACATTGCGATAGAGGCTTCAAAGCAAGCTTTGTGTCGTCCACTTCCAAATGGTGTCACACAACAAAATCATGTCGGTCAACTGTTTAAGGTCACCGACTTTATTAAAGACGGCGATCAAATTGATCTCGGTGGTCGTCAGCTTGAAGTGCTACATGTACCTGGTCATACACCAGATGCGATCGCTCTGATCGACCGGGCCGCAGGTTTGATGTGGACCGGTGATTCTTATTATTCGGGACCAATTTGGTTATTTGCGCCTGAAACAGATTTAACCGCCTACGCCAAATCCGTGCAACGCTTAATCGCCAGCGCCAAAGGGATGAAGGCATTGCTGCCAGCACACAACACGCCTTGGGTATCACCGGATGTATTACCTAGGGTCGCAGAGTGGCTGCAAGCTATGCTAAGTGGAAACACCAAGCTTATCCCAAAAGGAGACTCGATGGTTGAACATCAAATTGAAGGCGAATCAGATTTTTCATTTCTAATGCGTGACGAAGCAATTCCTTACGAAGAATAATAGCCTTGCTAGTAGTTAAATCTGAGCATGCTTGATCAACTCAAAAGCGCTTAAGTTACTGGATGGGCTAAGGCTTGAATCTACTATGCGTTTAGCGAGCTTTTCTACCGCAACTAATTGCGAGCCGAGAACCTTAGATAGGGGACCCATTATTAAGCCTAAGGGTATCTTAGTGCCGCTTGGTGTATAGCGCGTACCAAAAATTGCGCCAGGTTGAATCACGATTGCTCGATGTTCGTCTGAGAGGCTTGAAAAAGTCTGAGCGGCTTCTAAAGCAATTCGTTTTCCTTTGGCGTAGGCAAACCCATCACGTTGCAAAATTTTAGGCATTTTTGCACCAACTAACACCAGTCTCTTAATTCCCGATTCACCAGCACGTTCAATTGCATTGACGTTGCAAGTGCCGTTAATTAAAAGTTGTTTATTGTAGGCTGATTGAGAGAAGGTAGGTAACGGTGGTGAGCCGATAGTGCTGATCATTACCTCAAAATCCGACAATAGTCCTGGCTCAGGGTTGCCTGCGTCACCCTTAATCCACTGAACATTATCTGCCCAAGCTGTATTGGCGAGATGCGCTGGGCGCTGGCCGCTACGACTGGCGCATGTGACGCTACCGCCTTGTGCGATGAGTTGCTCTGCTACATGGGTGCCGACAAATCCGTTACCGCCGTAGACTATGATTCTCTTTTGATTTTTATCCATAGCGCTTGTGTACCATACCAACTGTAGTTTTACTGTATAAATAGAGTTTACCCGATGAAAACTAGAGCAGGGTTCTGATTGAATTTGATCTACTGCCGCCAATGTGACACTTATTTTTCTTGTGCCAGAGTATAAAACTACAGACAACATCCATTGTTGTGTCCGTACATTCGAAAATAAAGAGATTATATGACTCATCCTGTTCCTCGCACTACCCCAGCACGCGCGCAGTTATGGGGTTGTTTGTTGGGCGTTTAGCCGATACTAAGCACCGCCCTCGATTGATAACAGCCGGTCTCGTGCTCTGGAGCGGGCTAACCATCGTCAGCTTTTTTATTGCATCGATCTACTGGGCTCGGCAGAATAATTCCGAAAATATTGATAAACTGTCTGGCGTATAATCTTGGTCCCTCGTTAAAACTTATAATAGCGATTAAAGCCTTATTGCTTTAGCTCCCATCTTGCGGAAAATATAATGCCTTCACCTTTTATCTTTAATAGTGTCTCACGCACGCATTTTGGCCCTGGGGCTGCTCTGCAGATAGCACAATTATGTGAGTCTTTGGGTATTTTAAAGCCATTGATAGTAACTGATCAGGGCATCATCAAATGTCAATTGCTGAACCCAGTGCTAGACGCTTTTAATGATTGCTCTAGTGAGCCCACAGTATATTCTGATGTGTTGGCCGATCCGCCAGAACAGAGCATCTTTGATGCCTTAGCGGTTGCTCAAGAGGCCGCTTGTGATGGGGTGATAGGGTTTGGCGGTGGCAGTTCAATGGATGTCGCTAAGTTATTGGCAATACTTTTAAATACCGATCAGCCCTTGTCTGCTATGTACGGAGTTGAAATGGTTAGCGGCCAGCGCTTGCCGTTAATTCAGGTGCCGACAACTGCGGGTACTGGTTCTGAAGCCACCGCAGTCGCGATCGTGACCACTGGGGAATCAACTAAGGCTGGCGTGGTGAGTTCAATCCTGTTTGCTGATCATATCGTTCTTGATCCCGAACTTACTCTAGGCTTACCAGCTCATGTGACAGCGGCTACTGGCATCGATGCCATGGTTCATGCGATCGAAGCCTTTACTAGTGCGCGCTTAAAAAACCCTTTGTCGGACATGGTTGCGCTTAAAGCCTTGCAACTATTATCGAAAAACATTGTCACCGCGGTGCAGACAGGTAGTGATCTTGAAGCGCGCAGCGACATGTTACTAGGTGCCATGCTGGCCGGGCAGGCCTTTGCTAATGCACCAGTGGGTGCGGTTCATGCACTAGCGTATCCATTAGGTGGCACTTATCATATTCCGCATGGTTTAAGTAATTCCTTAGTATTGCCACATGTCTTACGCTTTAATGCGCCAGCGGCAAATGATTTGTATTTTGAAATCAGCCAGGTGATGCATGGCTTGGATTCAAGCTCGATTAGTTCGGCCAATGCTGGTCAAGAGTTGGCGAACTATTTTGCTGACTTGGCTAGCAGTTTAGGATTACAGACCCAATTACGTCAGATGAACATTAAACCAGAGGCGCTTGAAGATCTTGCTAGTCAGTCAATGAATCAACAGCGCTTGTTGATTAACAACCCGCGTGTCGTTGAACTAGCTGATGCGCTCGCGATTTATCAACAAGCGTATTAATCTAATACCCACGAGCCAACATGAGCGATACTAATACTGACCGCATTCACTACCGTTATTTTAGTGACATCACAACTCGTTGGATGGACAATGATATCTATGGCCATGTTAACAACGTTGCCTACTATAGTTATTTTGATACTGTCGCCAACAAATTTCTGATTGAAGAAGGCGGCCTTAAAATCCAAGATGCAGGGATCGTGGGTTTTGTTGTTGCCTCCAATTGCCAATATTTAGGCCCTATTAGCTACCCAGAGAAGATCGAAGTGGGTTTTCGTGCCAATCGAATTGGCGGTTCGTCGGTGGAATATGGCTTGGCCGTATTTAGGCCAGCAGAAACCACTGCCATCGCCTACGGAAGCTTTACCCACGTATTTGTTAATCGCCAAAGCAACCAGTCCTGCCCGATACCGGCCGCTATCCGTAGCGCGCTTGAGGCCGTGTTAGTAGCGCCTAAGTAATTACAGTCAATTGCATTAAATAAAACACTTAAGAGGAAATGAATAGTGAAAATGTTAACCAAAGAGTCCTTGTCCCAAGCTGTTGGTAAAGAAGTTGGTGTTTCTCAGTGGTTTGAAGTAACCCAAGAGAATGTGAACCTTTTTGCTGACGTGACCCATGATCATCAGTTTATTCATATTGATCCTGTAAAAGCGGCAGAGACGCCTTTTGGGGGCACTATTGCGCATGGTTTCTTGTCCTTATCGATGTTATCTCATTTTGCCGCTGACGGCTGTGGGGTCTGGATGGAGGGTGCCGTCATGGGCATCAACTACGGATTTGATAAAGTTCGTTTTATCAACCCGGTTCGCGTTGGTTCCAAGATTCGGGGGCGCGCTAGTCTAGTATCCGCAGAAGAAAAGTCGCCGAACAAGTTCTTATTTAGTCAAGAATATACCGTTGAAATTGAAGGCGTTGATAAACCTGCGTTAATTGCGCAGTGGCTGAGCATGGTGGTTGTTGCTTAAGTCCTTTGGACTATTAACGGTCAGTTAGCATAAATTAAATTTTAAATTCACGAGGAAAGTAGTATGAGTATTCGTTTTGATGATCAAGTCGCCATTGTAACTGGTGCTGGTAATGGTTTAGGTAGAAGTCATGCTCTGGCGTTAGCCGAGCGCGGTGCTAAAGTGGTGGTTAACGACTTAGGCGGCGCGCGCGACGGCACTGGTGCTTCGAGCGAAGCAGCTCAAGAGGTAGTTGATTTGATTTGCAGCAATGGTGGTCACGCAATTGCCAATGGCGCCAACGTCACTAATATGCAAGAGGTTGAGGCGATGGTTGCCCAGGCTATGCAAGAGTGGGGCCGAGTCGATATTTTGATTAATAACGCAGGCATATTGCGCGACAAATCTTTCGCCAATGGCAACATGGACGATTTTAAGTTAGTAGTCGATGTTCATTTGATGGGTTCAGTAAACTGCACCAAAGCAGTTTGGGGCATCATGCGTGAACAAAACTATGGCCGCGTGGTTATGACTACCTCATCCAGCGGCATGTATGGCAACTTCGGGCAAACCAATTATGGTTCGGCTAAAATGGCTGTTCTTGGCTTTATGAACACCTTAGTTTTAGAAGGCGCTAAATATGGTATTCATGTTAATGCCCTAGCGCCGACCGCCGGAACACGCATGTTGGAAGACATTATCCCGGATAAAAACGTAATGCAGTTAATGTCAGTCGAAGCAGTAACTGCCGGCGCATTAACCCTGTGTGATAAAGATGCCCCTAATCGTTCTATATTGTGTGCTGGCGCAGGTGGTTATGCGGCTACTCACATCTATGAAACTGAAGGCATCTATCTACCGCCAGAACAGCAAACACCTGAAAATGTGCGAGCGAATATCGACGCGATAAATAATCCTGAAGGAGAAAAAATCCTGACCGTCGGCGGTGAGCAAACAAATAAATTTGTCGCCAAAGCGTTAAAGCATCTTGGTATAGAAATGCCAGCCAGCTAAGCAAATAAACAGCAGTTTAAGTTATAGTTTGCCAATAATCTGGTGATAAAAAGGCGCTGATTTCAGCGCCTTTTTTATTCTCTAGTCCGCCCGGGCGGCGAGCTATTATGCTGTTTGCTGGATTAAGCTGAGTTTTTTGCCTGCGCTATAAAAACAAAAGGCTCCGAAAACAGACACAATAAACATCAGAATTGCCATTGGATATAGAGTGCCATTGTGAGCGATTGTCACAACCAGGCCTCCTAGCATACCAATCGCAACCCGGGCAATGCCCATTGACGCGCTAGCGGTGCCAGCATTTTTATCATACAGCTGCATAAATACCGACGATGCTATTGGGCCTGAAATGGGGATCGCGCCGGCAGCAACAATTATCAATCCAACAATCAAATACAGTGTCGGTTCAAGAAAAGTAACCGCCAACAAAAGTAGCAAACATAAAAAAGCTAGGATGCAGCTACCGATCATACAAACTCGATAAGGTTCATAGTGGCGCAGCAAGTAGACCCCAAAGCGGTTGCCAATAATCAGCGATATGGTATTGGCGCCTATCAGAAATGGAAACATCTCAAGCGACGCTCCCAGATAGGACATATAAACGAATGAAGCGCTGGTCGCAAATATCATGTAAACCGTAACATTCAAACCCATTGCTACCAAATATAGCCGCCCGATAGGCTTTGCTAAAACCGCTCGATAGTTAGTAAGCATTTGTTTGAGTCCAGTAACGATATTGCGGCGCGCTTTAGACACTGGGCGTAATCGCTTTTTAGGTGTATTGGCCCATACAATCGACCCGACAACCGCGCCGTATGCAGCCAGAAAGTAAAATATACTGTGCCAGTCACCCATTTTAAGCAAAAAGGTGCCAATCAAGGGTGCGACTAAAGGAACACCCATAATCACCAAGGTAACCGTTGACATAATGCGCGCTGATTCTTTGCCGGAATAGTTCTCTGAGATAATAGCGCTAACCACAACGCCCGCCGCCCCGGCTGAAAACCCTTGAGCTGCTCGAGCCCATAGTAACAACTGTAAGTCGATGGTAGACGCAATGGCCAGTGATGCCAGGCTGAACAATATGCAACCTATCAATGCTACTCGCAGACGACCGATGCTGTCGGACAGTGGGCCGCCTAAGAATTGCCCCAAAGTGCTACCCAGCATGAATACCACGATGGTGTACTGAATCGTCGCAATGCTCACGCCCAAATAGTCAGCCAGACTTGGAAAAGCCGGTAAGTAAGTATCAGTAGCTAAGGGGGCGACTGCGACCAACCCCGCAAACGCATAAAATATATACTTATAGTCGCTGAGCGGAGAGTTTGGTTTGGCCACGGTTTAATTAAAACCCTTTATTTAGATAGGATGGGTAACAATACAAAGCGAGCAAACCAGTGGGCTGTTTCGCTATCTGCAAGCCATGCAGGCTTAGTTAGCTTTCTGAACTCTTAAAGTGTCGAATAATAGTTTCAGCAATCTCTGGCTTACCTTCTTTGATTTCTTCCAAAGTTAGATCCCGTAGCTCATGCGGGAATACCAGCCACTTATCGGTTTCATGTATGTAGAAGTCAGGTTTGTAATCAGTGGTGTTACGGCTAG
>JBLHMH010000130.1:0-9423 GCA_047621785.1 Polaribacter sp.
CCTCAAGACTAGCCGAAGTATCGCCTAAACTTAAATTTGCATGAAAAAAGGTTGGAGTAGACATTAAGCGCTCTTTCGATCCCCTGTACTGGGAAACTGACTGTTCAGGTAAACATCATAATGCACGAGCTTACTCAAAAATTGTTGCGATGGCTTCGCGATCAGTGGTTTAGCATTGCCTGGTCGTTTAACGACCACCCTAGCGCTGGAAAAATTCATTGCGTTCTTGACTAATTGGCTTGCATCAAGATCACTTCCCACCATCCATTGTAATAACTGAAGGCGTTTATTCACCGCCGCAGATTTTTTACGCTTAGGGGGAAACATCGGATCCAGATAGATACAATCAATGTCCACCCTATCGTATTGTAAAAAGCGGATCGCATCGTCGTGAATAACACGGGGGATGTTTAGCTGATTTTCTTGCGCCCACTCACTCATCGCTAGGCGGCGCATCGCATCATTAAGTAACAAAGCCATGACCGGATTACGTTCTATCAATGTTACCTCATAACCCTGGGCGCACATCAATAATGCATCCCCGCCCCAGCCTCCGGTAGCATCTAAAACACGTTTGGTTTTTTTACCCAATGCCTGATTCAGGGCACCTTGTTTTGCTGCAGGGTAGGAGCGCTGCTGTTGAGTGAATTTATCAATGTCGATATAGTACTTTAGGGACTTAGCATCAGCCTGTAACCACTCGCAATGCAGGCCATCCAATTGAGCGATAATCCGTAATTGAGACTGGACACTTGCGCTATTCTGTCTATAAAGCTTAGAAAACAAACTCAAATCGTAATGGTAGCTTAGGCCATGCAGCTCGACGCAGACGCCCGCCACATCAATCAGAGCGTCTGGTATTTTAGTATCTATCGCGCTATCTTGCATTTACGTTCAGTTGGCGCTTTGGCTTACAGAAATACGCGCTAAGTTTACAAAAAATTACTAGCAACGATCGGATCAAATTCCTCATCGTAATCAACGCCGTCAACTCCAAAGCCGAACAGTCGTAGGAAATCTTTCTGATAACCCGCAAAATCGGTCACTTCCATCAAATTCTCAGTGACTACTTTAGGCCAAATAGCTTCAACCCTTGCTTGCATCTCAGGTAATAACTCAAGTTCATCAACTCGAAACCGTTGTGCATCATCAAGGCGAGGTGATTTTGAATAGATACATTCTTGAAACAAACGTCCAAGCTGCTCTATACACCCTTCGTGGGTACCGGCCGACTTCATTTCCTTAAACAAAATTGCTAGGTACAAAGGCATAACAGGAATCGCAGAACTTGATTGAGTAACAACCGCTTTTAGAACCGAGACTGATGCTTGTACATCAAGTTGTTCATTTAATTGCTCGGCAGTAACATCCAAATGCTCTTTGGCTTTGCCAATAGTCGCATCACCATAAACCGGTTTGGTCAACTTTTCACCAATATAAGTATAGGCAACCGTCTTGCAGGCCGGCGCCAATACGCCCGCCTCACTCAATGCATTCATCCACAACGACCAGTCTTCGCCACCCATCACTTTGATGGTATTGGCAATGTCTTCATCCGAGGCTGGCTCGACACTAATTTCGCCCACCACCCTTGTATCAGTATTGAGGTTTTTAGAGGTATAGGCATTGCCAATAGGCTTAAGTGTAGAAACATAGGTTTCACCACTTATTGGGTCCGTACGGCGTGGTGATGCTAGGCTGTATACCACTAAATCTACTTGTCCCATGTCGGCCCGAATAAGCTCAATAGCCTGCTGCTTAGCTTCGTTTGAGAAAGCATCACCGTTGATACTCTTGGCGTAGAGACCATCTGCATGTGCCTGTTCTTCAAACGCCGCCGAATTATAAAAGCCAGCTGATGCGGTTTTACGTTCAGTCGGTGGCTTTTCAAAAAACAAGCCAAGGGTTTTTGCGCCATAACCATAAGCTGCAGTAATACGAGATGCTAAACCGTAACCAGTTGACGCTCCGACGATTAATACGTTTTTAGGTGAGCCTTCAGTGGATTCAGATGTGGCAGACAGGTCCTCACCTTTAATGAACGCAATCTGTTCACCAACATTGGCCGCGCAACCCGCAGGATGGGAATTGGTACAAATAAATCCTCGAACTTTAGGCTTAATAATCATGACAAGAAATTCCTATAAATTAGTGTGCAGTTTTAGATTAAAAAATATTTTACTAGAGCAATTCCTGATTTATCTCTGGAGACATAGTGCTGCTTAAACTTTTTAGATAAGTGTTCAACAGCGATTGGCCGTTGCGTTGTGCAATGACACGCCGTGTTGAATCTTTAATCTGCTGACTAACTGCATTCACATCGCCGGCCTCAACTGAACTTAAACGCACAATATTAAAGTCTCCGTTAGCGCTAATCACACTACCGATAACAGGTCTGCCGCCCAATAAATTCATTGAAGCCGCTTTTCGGACCACCTCGGGCGCAATAAGCTTATTATTATCGATCAATGCCACTGTATGGTTGGTGATGGTTATCGACTCATCGCCAGCCAAAGAATCCCAATCAGACTCGGCTCTTACAAGCAATTCGCCGCCTTGCGTTTGCGCAGTCGCAATGGCTGCTTGATTAGTCAAGTTCTGACTAATCTGGTCTTTAACTTCAGCCAATGCTTTCGGCTCTGCAGCTTGGTACTGTGCTTTACGAATAACCAAATACTGACCTGGAGTTGCCTCAATTGGTTGTGAATTAATCTCATCGTTCAAAATTTCTTCAGAAAATGCTGCGTCACGAACCAGTGAGGAACTAGCAATACCGGCACCCGTATTTCGATCAAAAAGCTCAGTGGTTAATATTGTTAAGTCCAGTTCTTCTGCTGCTTGATCCAAATTATCAGGCTGCTCGAACGCCAAATCGCGAAGTTGGTCGACTTTTTCTAACAGCATTTCCTCTGCTAGACGATCGCGTTCTTCTCCCATAAGATCAAACTTAACCTCATCGAAACTCTGTTGTTCTGGAAGATTCACAGCAGTAACTTGAATAACGTGATACCCGAATTGCGACTTAATTGGCTCACTTATTTCGTTTTGGGCCAGAGCAAAAGTGGCCTTTTCAAATTCGGCAACCATTTGGTCACGCTCAACCAAGCCTAAGGACCCGCCCCTAGCCGCCGAGCCAGGGTCTTGAGAGTTGGCCGTCGCTAACGCTGCAAAATCACCACCATCAGCAAGCTCAGCAATTAAGGATTGGGCCTTTGCTAGTTGTACAGCTTCGTTTTCACCACTATTGGTGCTCAATAAAATGTGTCGCGTAGCACGCTTCTCCTCAGAGATATAGCTTTCAACGTTTTGCTCATAGATCGCGAGTAACTCGTCCTCATCGACTTCAATCGCTGCAGAAATTTGATCGATATTTAGTTCAAGATAGCTTAACGAGAGCTGCTCTTCGCTTAAAAAGGAATCTTGATTTTCCGCGTAGTATTCTGCGATTGCAGCATCACTTACCTGGATGTCTTGCGCGTATGCTTCAGGCTTTAGAATAATAACATCAAAACTACGCATCTCAGTTTGAATATCTAACAAGGCACGCATTTCATCAGCCAAAACCAATGCCGATTCTTCATAGCCGGTTGTCACCTGTTGCAAGCGCCGATCCTCACGCAGGCTGTTTTCATAACGAGTTTTGGTAAAGGGCGAACTGATAACATATCGCTCATAAGCAGCAGTATCAAACTTGCCCTCTACCTGAAACAGTTCACTTTCTTTAATGGCAGCAACTAGCTGCGCATCTCCAATTTGATAGTTTTGGTTTACCGCCAACTGTTCTATCAATGCACGATTAATCATCTGTTGCAGAATACGTTGCTTGAAATCATCGCTGGCAAATAAATCATTATCTACCTGATCGCCTAGTATCTGACGTATACGCTGTTGTTCATTGTTTAGCTGAGCTTGGTATTGCGATTGAGTGATCTTTTGATCACCAACCTCAACCAACGATGGATTCGCCTCAGTACTGGCATATTCCTGTACACCCCAAAAGGCCATTGGAATAATAATCAGTGCGGCAATAACCCAAGCAAACCAACCAGATGAACGGTCACGAATTTCAGTTAACATAAAATGTCCTAATTAAGGTTTAGTCAGAATTCAAATTGCTGACTATTTATAATAAATTTCAGCGCGTTATTATAGTCCAGCCATGACCACTAAAAAAGGACTATAAAGAGCTATTTATTTCGGTTTTTCTACTTCTATCACATCTGTCGCTCATTTTTTCGTGAATTGGCTAACATCTTCCGCTTACTCCAGCCGTCGATCCTTGCTTGAGTGACGGATAAAAATCGGTATAGCAGCAACGCCTAGCAACAAAACGCTGGAGTGACTGCTCTAGGATCAACTGTTTTCGTGTTTGATATTGTTAGGTGATGCGGTCATGATTAATCAAGTGTCACTTGGCACAGACCATGTTTGTCTTATAATCCTAAGAAGCGAAATTAAACAGCAACGCCGGCAAGCGTTTTTCGCGTTCAATTACGTCTTCTATAATAATCAGAAACTATGCATCTTTTTGGGAATTAAAAATGAAAAACCTCATGCTCGCCATTTTTGGCTTGGCTATTCAACTCGCCATCATCAGCACGGTCAAGGCCAGCGAGCCAGAACTTGCTATCCCTTACACCAAGCACGTACTCGACAATGGGCTAACCCTGCTTATCCATCAAGATAAAAAGGCGCCGATCGTTTCGGTCAATGTTTGGTACCACGTGGGCTCTAAAGATGAAAAAGCCGACCGCACTGGGTTCGCCCATCTATTTGAACATCTCATGTTTAATGGCTCTGAGAACTACAATGACGATTGGTTTAAGCCGTTTGATCGGGTCGGCGCAACGGGCATGAATGGTACCACCAATCAGGATCGCACCAATTACTACCAAACCGTCCCAAAAAATGCTTTAGAGATGGCTCTATGGATGGAGTCTGATCGAATGGCTCATTTGCTCGGCGCGATAGACCAAGAGAAGTTAGACGAACAGCGGGATGTGGTTAAAAACGAGAAGCGCCAAAGTGAAAACGAACCCTATGGCAGAGTATTTGAAACCATTTTTGAAAACGTATATCCACAAGGCCACCCCTATTCCTGGAGCGTGATAGGTTCCACGGAGCATTTAGAAGCAGCTAGTTTAGACGACGTACATGAGTGGTTCAAAACCAAATACGGTGCAGCCAATGCCACCTTAGTGCTGGCCGGAGATGTAGAAGTCGAATCAGCGAAGGCTTTGGTCGAGAAATATTTCGGCCATATAGAGTCTGGCCCCCCACTCACCAAGCAATCATCCTGGATCGCAAAAAGGACCGGCAAGCACGAACAAGTCATGTATGACCGAGTAAAACAGGCCCGCATCTACAAAATCTGGAATATCCCTGAGTGGGGCACAGAAGATGCCGACTACTTGGATATTGCATCTGCCGTATTGTCTTCAGATAAGAAATCGCGCCTGTATAACCGCCTCGTTTACAACGAACGTGTTGCTTCAGATGTCAGCGCATTCTCATTTAACTCCGAAATTGGCGGTCTTTTTGGCATCATTGCCACCGCCCTAGACGATGATGATTTGGATTATATTGACCAAGCCATTGACGAAGAACTAAAAAAACTCATTGCAGAAGGACCCACTAATAAAGAATTATTTCGAATTAAAAATGGTTCTAAGGCAGGCTTTATTCGTGGTCTAGAACGCATTGGCGGAAAAGCCGGCGCATTGGCACAAAATCAGGTATTTTCAGGCGATCCGAATCACTATTTAAAAAGCATCGAGCGATTAGCACAAGCCAAAGCCAAAGATATTATTCGGGTATCAGAAAAGTGGCTTAGTGATGGTCAATATAGTCTGCGGGTGCTTCCATTTGCTGATTATACGAGTGCTGCTACTGACGTCGATCGAAGTACTGGCATTCCAACCATTGGAGTTGCACCCTCTGTATCATTTGACACATTGGAACGCACAACCCTCGATAATGGCTTAAAAGTCATCCTAGCGAAGCGCTCGGCTATTCCAGTGGTGCGAATGAGAATTATGATTGACTCTGGCTTTGCGGCCGACCAAAACGGCAAGCCTGGCACAGCCAATTTAACCATGAAAATGCTCGACGAAGGCGCAGGTGACTTGGATGCTCTCGAAATCAGCACCCTTCTAGCGCAAATGGGAAGCCGCATCGGAAGCGGCGCCGGTCTTGATACGTCACAGATCGTGATGGATACTCTGAAGGAAAATCTACCTCAGACACTTGATGTTTTCTCAGAAATCGTTCTCAACCCAACCTTTCCCGCAAACGAACTAGAACGCCTAAAAGAACAACAACTGGCATCAATTGCACAAGAAAAATCATCTCCGTTTGGTTTGGCTTATCGATTGTTACCGAAAATTTTATACGGCGAGAACCACGCCTACTCTGGACCTTTTTCTGGCTCAGGAAATGAAAAGAGCGTCGCATCAATGACGATTGAAGACCTTAAGCGATATCACAAAACGTGGTTTAAAGCCAACAATGCGACCTTAATCGTGGTTGGTGACATCACTATGGACGAAGTTAAGCCCATGCTCAATAAGGCATTTAAAGCCATGCCTAGCGGCTCTGTACCGGCAAAACGCATCGACGAAATTGCACCAATAGAAGAGCCAATCATATATTTGGTCGATCGCCCAGATTCAGAGCAATCAGCCATTCTGGGAGCAAAAATGCTACCCGAGTATGGCTTTGATGGCGAACTGCCATTACAGATGATGAATGAGGTTTTAGGTGCTAGCTTCAACTCTCGTATAAATATGAATCTGCGGGAAGACAAAGGCTGGTCCTACGGCGCGAGAAGTGGCATCCAGAACTCGCAGTCACAGCGACCTTTCATTGTTCGCGCGCCCGTACAAAGCGACAAGACCGCTGAATCGATGAACGAGATCTATCAAGAGCTTAACAACTTGACGAGCACCCAACCGGCAACAAGCGAAGAATTAGCAAGATCATTGGATAAGCGAACTCTGACCCTGCCTGGCCGTTGGGAAACCGCCAGTTCAGTCGAAGGCGATATATCTAGCATGGTTAAATACAATCTCAAGGATGATTATTGGGATAAGTACGTAAAAGAACTGCGTGAAATCACCCTAGAACAAGTAAACGACTCTGCAAAAACCTACATCATTCCAGATAAGATGGTGTGGTTGGTGGTTGGTGAGCGATCACAGATCGAGCAAAAAATTCGCGACCTAAATATTGGAAAGGTAATAATAATTGATGAGCAGGGAAAACTCATCGATCAAGAATCGTCTAATTGATCTAAATGGAAACTTGTAACTCCAAATCAATTGAAGTTTAGACAATAAAAAAGACCCGCTAAAGCGGGTCTTTTTTATTGTTCTTAAAGGGCTAAGATATACGATGTAAAGCGCAGACTTTATTGCCTGAAGGATCTCGCAAGTATGCCAAATAAAGCACACCACCAGCGCCTTCTCGCTCTCCAGGAGGGTCTTCACAAGCCGTGCCGCCGTTAGCCAAACCTGCAGCGTGCCACGCATCGGCAAGCGCTGGCTCAGTGGCAGAAAACCCTATGGTGCTGCCGTTACCGTGACCAGCAGGCTCTCCGTCTATCGGCTTGCTTAAAGCAAAGATACCCGATTTGGTAAAATAGAAGCAGCGACCATGCTCATCAATAACACCTGGCTTGTGGCCCAACTCTGCCAAAATAGCATCGTAAAAGACCTTAGATTCCTGCACGTCGTTAGCGCCAATCATAATATGACTAAACATTAGTTTGTTCCTCGTTGATTAAATAAATTACTGGTTAAAACAATTCTTAAAATAATCCAGACCTTAGCTTCTATTTAAGCCGGCAGTTAGCTCTCTGGCGGCCTTAAGCTTAGAATGAAACTCTGGGTTATTGGCGGCACTAGCACTTGGTTGGCTTGAAAACCAAACCATCACAGTATCCGCGCTGCGGTTAATGTAAATCACTTGACCATGAATACCAACTGCGCAATATTCACCGGCCTTTGCATCCAGAGCCCACCACATATTGTGGTAGGCGCTCCAAGGGTCGCTAGCATACTTTTTATTTGCAGCCATATTACGCTTAGCTTTCGCGCTAATCTCCAAGCTCGCGTCTACCCACTGCTGGGGAATCACTTGCTGACCATTAAACTTACCACCATCACGAATCATCATCCCAAAGCGCGCAGCATCTCTCAAAGTGGAATTCATCCCACCGGTGGCAACTGGCATGTAAGCACGATCCACCGCAATCGTCGCGTCATGCTCAGCACCGAGCTTCGCCCAGATATTGGCATGTAGATACTGCTGTAAACTCTGGCCGCTTATACGTGCTATCAACCAACCTAATAGATCAGCATTTGTTGAATTATAATCAAATGACTCGCCTGGCTTAATAGTCAAGTCTGCCTTTACGAAATGTTCTAAAAAGTCATGCGCGCCATAGATTTCAGTGTCATCCGGACTGGCATCAGCAGCGCCTGGAAGCCAGCCCATACTCAAAGAAGGTGCATAATAGCGTGCGAAATCCGAATTGAGGTCAGTGTAGTTTTCTTTGAAACTTAGAGCAGACGTGTGATCCAGTACATTCTGAATCGTCACTCTGGCAAAACCACTGCCCTTAAGTTCAGGAATATATTTGACCGGAGATTCCGACAAGTCAACCTTCCCCTGCGCAACCAGCAAACCCAACGCAGAACTAACCAAAGACTTAGTCATAGAAAACCAAATATGCTGATCGTGCTCAGTGAAATCACCAAAATAATTTTCATGCAATAGCGTGTTTCCTTGTACCACCATTACCGCATCAGCATAGTTTTGTTCAAATATTTCGTCAAAACTCAACTGCTGGCCTTTCTTGTCCAGATGCAGGGATGCCCCTATAGAAGTTTTAATCGCCGTCTCAAATGAATGTATCGCACCTGCTCGGGGAATCATCACCACATGTAACGGCGCCCCAGCATTTCGGAACGCCCAACGATTTTTAGGATAGTCACGATAGTTTTTCAAGGTTACCTGCGACGCGCGGGTCGGCGGCACACCTTGCATCGGTTCGGTTAGCGGTTTCAAACCATCTGCATAAGCACTATTGCACAGTACAAAAAGGGCACTGGCTAGAAACGAGATTCGGGGATAGTCTATTAGTCGTAGCATTTCTACTCTCTGATGATGGTTGCTGACCTGTATGTTAAAGCAATCTAGGATACATCGCATAAATAAAGTCTCTAACCGAGCAAATTGCATCCTGTGATTTAGAACAAAGCCACAAACAATCCACGAAGACAGCCTTGAGCCAAACACGTGTATGAGAATCACCCGTCTTGTGAACTAGAACAAAGCCACAAACAATCCACGAAAACAGCCTTGAGCCAAACACGTGTATGAGAATCACCCGTCTTGTGAACTAGAACAAAGCCACAAACA
>JBLHMH010000131.1:0-9415 GCA_047621785.1 Polaribacter sp.
TATCAGCGCGCTCACTAGAGCAACTAAGTACTAAGTATCTGAGTGTCACTCCGGGGGCTTACTATTTGAGGTTAAGACTGCAAACTGCAAGGCGTTTAGTGCTTGATACCCGACTTAGTCTACTTGAGATATCCGTTAGAGCCGGCTTTAATAGCCAGTCGGCTTTTTCGCGAGCCTACAAAAGTCATTTTGGAGAAAGCCCCTTGGCGATGAGAAATAATTCCATTTAAGGTTTCAGACAACAACCGTAAATTCAAAATAAAAGAAAAACGCAACTCGGCGTTTTAAATATTGTTAGGCGTGCTTGCTATTACTTAAGCGCCACAATCAAATTGGCTTGTCGTGGTTCCCAAAAAATTGCAATGCAATACGTTTGTAATCCGGCTGGAGCATCAAAATCATCAAGATGACCTCGATATACAATCGGCGACGCCAAATTAAAGTCGGTGCCAAGAGTCGCGCGGGCATGGCCAGAAATGGTATTAGCAATCTCACCTAGCAGATCCAATAGCAACTCAGCTTTATTGGTGTTTCCGTCGTAGCGTCCGAGTAACTGCATCAACATGGTTTTAGGGGCCGAAAAAATAATACTTCCGCTATTGCGGCCGCTTATCGGAATCATTCCGTTATGTTCAACCAAACTATCTTTAACGTTTTCTATCAGATAGGGCGCACGAACCTGTGCCTTACTAAAACCTATGACGTTGTAAAAGTTGGTGACGCCTTCAACAAATACCTGGATTTCGCCTTCACGCATTATCGTCTACCAAATCTGAGATGAGCTCTTCTACCGCGTCAATCAGCTGGTAAGTTGTGAATGGCTTGGTCAAGAATCCATAAGCACCCAGGCGCAAAGCTCTGAGCGCGCTCAATTTATCATTTAAAGCCGATACCACTAGAATTCTCACTTGCGAATCTATTTCGATCATCGCTTGAATTGTAGCGATCCCATCCTTGTTAGGCGTGGTCAAATCCATTGTCACAACTTATGGTGTTAACTCCCTGAATTCAGACATAGCCTCTAAGCCATCTTTCGCCGAGCCCAAAATTTTCATCTACTCCTACAAGGGAGCGGATGGTTAAATTTAAGATACACTATTTAACAATTGCTATCCTACCATTGATTGTAGCAACATTGTTTTAAATGTTGCCTTTTAAACCAATAGCTTATTGATACTTTGGAAGCCTGCTAATAATTATCACTCCACCCAAATTAGAATACTAAAAGCACCAACAGTGAAACAAACTCTAACAAAAATGAGGGCTCTCAGAGAGAAATCATCGCTGTGATTGTAAATAATTCTCTGCAATATAAACCTTTGCTTTACTAGGTTCCAAAGGTTCTATCCCTTTTATTATATCTGCGGCTTTCTCAGCAATCATCACGGTGGGCGCATTAAGGTTACCAGAGACGATAGACGGCATGATTGACGAATCGACGATCCTTAAGCCCTCTAGGCCGCGAACTTTACAATGCTCGTCAACCACCGCCATGCTGTCGCTGCCCATCTTACAGGTGCACGAAGGATGGTAGGCTGACTCAACCGCTCCCATTAAATACGCGTCTAATTCCTCATCAGTTTGTAGATCCGCACCCGGGGATAGTTCTTCGCCACGAAAGGGCGCGAAAGCCTGCTGTGCAAAAACCTCACGAGTCAGTCTTACTCCGGCCCTGAATTCTTCCCAGTCCTGCGTTTTAGACATGTAATTGAAACAGATACTTGGCTTATCTTGGAAATTCGCGGAGTTCAGTTTCACCCAACCCTTGCTTTGCGAGCGCATAGAACCCACGTGGGCCTGAAAACCATGCGAATTATTTGGGCTCTGTCCATCGTAGCGCACCGCCATTGGAAAGAAATGGTATTGCAGGTCGGGATGTTTGACTCCAAGTTTGCTGCGAATGAAACCACCCGCCTCAAAATGATTGCTCGCGCCGAGACCAGTTCGGGTTAACAACCACTGTGCACCGGTAATCGCTTTGCCCCAAAGATTGTAATATTTAAACAAGCTAATCGGCTGGGTACAGGCCATCTGCAAATAGATTTCTAAATGATCTTGAAGGTTTTGGCCCACTCCAGGTAAATCATGAATAGGCTCGATACCATGTTCACGAATGTGTTCCGCTGGCCCAATGCCAGACAACATAAGTAGCTGCGGATTATTGATAGGCCCGCCACAAAGAATCACTTCGCGAGTGGCAAAAACCTGATGATCACGTTTACCAACCAGACTGCCTTTACTGTACTCGACGCCAATAACTTGCTTTCCCTTCATTAATAATTTTCGTGCATGTGCCCGTTTTACAACCGTTAAATTAGGACGCTTCATCGCCGGTCGTAAATAGCCAACGGCAGTCGAACCACGTTTACCGTTATGGGTAGTTCGATCCATCGGGCCAAAACCTTCTTGCTGATAGCCGTTTAGATCCTTGGTATAGGGGTAACCAGCCTCTTGGCCTGCAGCAATCCAGGCTTTGAATAATGGGTTTTTACCTTCGCCCTGAGTGGCATGCAACGGCCCCTGATTACCATGATAATCATCTGCGCCGCCTGAATAAGATTCTGATTTGATAAAATATGGAAGGCAATTTTTGTACGCCCATTGCGACAAAGCTTGGTCTTCCTCGGCCCAACGATCGTAGTCCAACGCATTGCCGCGGATATAGCACATACCGTTAATCGAAGAGGAGCCTCCAAATACCTTACCGCGCGGGCAATGCATCACGCGCCCTTCGAGATACGGCTCAGGCTGCGTATGATAATCCCAATTATAACGCTTACCGTTCATTGGGTAGGCAAGTGCAGCGGGCATGTGGATTTTCCACTCCCAGAACGGATCCTTACCACCCGCCTCCACCACCAAAACCTGCACATTAGGGTCTTCGCTGAGTCTATTGGCTAACACACTGCCAGCCGAGCCAGCACCTACAATAACGTAGTCATATTTAATAGTCATATTCGATGATCCGCGTCTTCCTAGCCTTTACAGCTGCTTTTATTGAGTAAGTTTTTTCTTCGGTTAAACATTAGAAAATAGACGCAGGCGTAAAGGCCGATCACCAATAATCCAACCCACTCTATCTTCAATGGGGTAAATTGATACATCAATATCAAGCTATAAAGCAGAATCCAATGAACAGCTATGTATTTCAATATACCTAGGCGATCCACCGTCAGCCCTAGATTGTCGGTGTACAGTCGAGTCAATGAGTCTAATGAATTGATAACAAAAACCACACCAACCACGATCATCGACGCGTTTAAAACAGCGCTAATTTCAATCGCATTACTATAGTAATAGTATAAAACCGCAAACCAAGTTCCGATCGGTATCGATGGCAAGATCAATAAGGCCAGAAATAACTGCCAGGTGTTTAAGGCACCCACAAAACGGGCAACAAATTGACCAATCATAATGCTCCAAGCAAACCACCAAAACAAATAGAACGCATGGTAGTCCGACATTGGTAGCACGAACTCATGAATGTTAGTGAAATATTCACCTAATTCAGCCGCGGTGGTAGTGAACCCAGTAAGCCCCATATCCCCGGCAAACCACATTGCCCCAATCAGCGCGAAGAATAACCAAGTGGAGGAGATGCTTAAAATTTTGACGTAACGGACGTGGGTACTAGATAAAACTGCACACAACACCACAAACGCGACCAAAGAAAATTTAGCGAGGTCTGATATGCCATCGATATAACTCGGTATGTAGGTCAGAAACAAATAACCGGTGAATGCACATGTGCCAATAATGACGACATTATTTAAAAATTTGACCCAGGGTATTTCAAATATTTTCAGGCGTGGCTCGACCACACAAAAATAGAAGGTCGTTAGAAAATAAAACAACCAAATCAAAAAACCCCAGAAACCAAATTCAATGGCCAAGGGGCTTGCAAAACCATAGACTGGCTCAGTTTCATAAACAGGGAATTCGGTTAGGGGGAACATAATCAAGCCGACATCTAAGCCAGACGTAAAAAGAATGGCGATAAAGGCAAACATTTTAGTAGGCATGCTGCCAACGAATCGCAGTGTAGGCCACCTAACTAACAGAACCAGCGAGGTCAGTAAAACTACGATAATCGCTACGGATAAAATTGTCTGCACTTGTGCTCTCCCATCGTTCTATCTTTGTATCTTGAAAATATCATTATTATTGTGCGCTAAATATGACTGCTTGAGGCATGGAATACAAGAAACTACTTAAGTCGACTTAGCGAATGTTCTAATAACGACTTCACCTGCCTTGTAAATGACGCCGATTGCGACTGCGGGACCAAAAGGCATTGCGAGAATGCCAGTGCTACTACAAAATTGCACTCTAAACCAGTAAAGCGTTAGATAGACCCATGGCAGAAATGTAAATGACAATCAGTAAACCTAAACAGTCAAATATCTTAATTCTGATGGTGGATCAACTTAGCGGAGAATTTTTTGCCGATGGTCCCGCCGATTTTCTACACGCGCCAAATTTAAAAAAACTCGCTCAGCGCTCCGCTAAATTCAATAATACCTATTGCGCTAGCCCTCTATGCTCGCCCGCGCGAGCTTCGTTCATGACCGGCAATTTGCCATCACTGACGGGGGTCTATGACAACGCGGCTGAGTTTCCATCAAGCTTACCTACGTTTGCTCACAGCCTGCGCTCCTTAGGCTATCGAACCATACTCAGCGGTAAAATGCACTTTGTTGGCGCGGACCAACTGCACGGCTACGAAGAGCGCCTCACGACCGACATCTACCCTGCTGATTTTGGTTGGACACCCGATTGGAGAAAACCTGAAGAACGCGTAGATTGGTGGTATCACAACATGGGTTCTGTTACTGGCGCAGGCGTAGCGGCCACCAGCAATCAATTAGAATACGATGATGAAGTAGCCTACCACGCCAAGCTAAAACTGCATCAGCTGGCCAGGCAAAAGCAAGACGGAAAACCTTTTTGCCTGACTGTTAGCTTTACTCACCCACACGATCCATATGTAACTCGGCAAAAATATTGGGATTTGTACGACGAAGTCGAGCTGCCTGAATTGAATGTCAAAAAAATTAAGTTTGAACAACAGGACCCGCATAGCCAACGACTGTATAAAGCGGTCGATCATGAAAACTTTAAAGAAACCGATCAAAATGTAGCCGCCGCCCGGCGCGCCTATTTCGCCAACATCAGTTATCTAGACGAAAAAATTGGCGAAATTTTAGCGGTGCTGGAAGAATGCGAATTTGGCGACGATACAATTATTGCGTTTTGCGCAGACCACGGCGATATGCTCGGGGAACGCGGCCTTTGGTACAAAATGAGCTTCTTCGAAGGCTCGATGAAAGTACCATTCTTCGTCAGCACACCCAAATATTTCGAGGGCGCAGAACCCAAGTTAGCTCGATCTATTAACCAGCCCGTATCGATCATGGATCTCGCGCCTACATTAGTTGAGATGGCAGGCGGGCAGCCTGGCGACTGTACCGCGGTGGATGGTCGAAGTTTAGTTTCAGCTATCAACGCAAACCAATCACTTGAATGGCCAGTGTATGCAGAATATGTAGGCGAAGGATCAATTGACCCGATGTTGATGATTCGCCATCAACAATGGAAATTTAATTTTTGCGAAATAGATCCACCGCAATTGTTTAATTTACAGGATGATCCTTTTGAGCAAACAAACTTGGCGAATGACCCGGCTCATAAAGATCTGGTGCAGGAATTCACGCTAAAAATCCATCAACGCTGGGACGTGCCTAAATTTCGTCAGCAAGTGACCAGCAGCCAACAGCAAAGACTGGCTGTCTACGATGGTTTAACTAAGGGTAAATTCAGCGCATGGGACTTTCAACCAATTCAGGACGCGAGCAATCGTTACATGCGTAATCACCTGGATCTAAACCAAGTGGAAGCAGGATCCCGGTTTCCAAAATTAGAAGACCAAAATAAGACTTCATGAAAATACAAGGCATTGATCGTAAGCGGCGCGCATTTCACGTGTCTTGGCAAGACGGGTCTAGCTCGGAGTTGCCGTTTATTTGGTTACGCGACAATGACCCTAATGAACTGCATCCAGATACCCATGAGCGCACTTTCGATCTGACCAGTGTTGATCTGGAAATTGCACCAATTAGTTATGATTTCAATGCTGCGGATGCTAGCGAACTAACTATTCGCTGGCCTGGCAAGACAAGTGAATCGCAATACTCAGCGCAATGGCTGTATCAACATCGACCCGGCATACACCGAGATGACCCCGCTAGAATTGAGCACAAAAGTTGGGCCCATCAAAACATGCACAGCCTGCCACGGTTTGATGCTCAGAAATGTCATACATCACGACCCGCCCTGTTAAGGGCTCTAAAGTCGCTAAAAACCACCGGCATTGTGTTAATCCACAATTTAGATGATGATGTAACTGCGGGTGAAAAATTCGGTGATTTAATTGGATTCAAGCGACAGACCAATTACGGCATTGTATTTGAAGTAAAGAGCAAACCTAAGCCTAACAACCTAGCTTATACCTCCCTAGCCTTACCTCTGCACACAGATCTAGCAAATCAGGAATTTGTTCCTGGCAATCAGTTCTTACACTGTTATCGAAACGAAGCAACCGGAGGCGGCTCAAGATTTGCCGACGCATTGTCGATCATCAATGATTTTAAACGCGACCACCCTGACTACTACCAGCTGTTGTGCGAGGTCCCGGTACCTTGGCACTTTATCGATGAGCAGAACGACATCCGATACCATCGCCCGGTTATCGGCCTAAATGCTGTTGGTGTTTTCACCGGTTTGACGTTCAACGCACATCTCGCAGATGTAGCAGATTTTGATGCTCAATTGATGTACGATTTCTACGCAGCATTTCGCGAACTGATGGTGAGAATTAGAACCGCCACCTACAATCTTGAATATTCGCTCAAGAACGGCGAGATGGTGATCTTCGACAACCAAAGAATATTGCACGGTCGGGCCGCCTTTGACCCCAGTTCAGGGGTACGCCATCTGCGCGGTTACTACATTGAACACAACGAAGTAGACAACCGTATAAGGATGTTAGCGAAATAATAAAAATAAGCAGCAAACAACATGGGTCAACTATCAATATTCAGGACAAAAAATTAACCACCAGTCAATTGATTGATAAGCCCACGTTTATCGGTTCTTTAGCACTACTTTTGTGTGTCACGACCCCTCTTATTATATGGCCTGCTGAAGGTGCAGAATGGGTCAAGATCGCAGGCAATTTTGTGGTAGATACATTTGGAGCAACTTATTTGTTACTCGGTATCGGCGCATTTATCTTTATGCTCTACGTGGCGTTTAGCGATATCGGACGCATTAAATTGGGCGACCCTGGCTCTGAACCAGAATTTAAAACTGCATCATGGGCAGCCATGTTGTTTTGTGCCGGAATCGGCGTAGGCATTATGGTCTGGGCGCCAATTGAATGGGCCTACTACTATCAAGACCCCCCTTTTCTGTTAGAAGGTGGAACCTCAGAAGCCATGAAATGGGCGGCGGTCTACGGAATATTCCACTGGGGTCCTATTGCTTGGTCTATCTATTTGGTACCAGCGCTACCCATTGCATACTTTTACCACGTTCGCAAAAACCGTAAATTAAAACTATCCGAAGCCCTTGCGCCGGTTATTGGCAATCGCAATGTTCGTGGTTTTTGGGGTAAATTAATTGACGTGCTATTTGTGTTTGGCATGTTGGGCGGTGGCGCCACAACACTTGGACTAGGCGCGCCTCTGTTGAATGAGGGTTTGCACCAACTGTTGGCGTTTGAGAAAAACATCACCATGCAAATTATTGTACTGCTTATCGCCACGGCTATTTTTGGTGCCAGCGCGTATTCAGGGATTAAGAAAGGCATTCAAACTCTATCAAATATAAACCTAGTTTTAGCGGTAATCCTGCTGGTGTTTGTGTTTGTCGTAGGGCCAACCACCTTTATGGCCGAAACCGCCTTGTCATCGATCGCAGTGCTGATAGAAAATTTCTTTACCATGGCCACTTACTTGGAGCCTTTTGGTGGCTTCAATAGCTATCAAGACACCAGCTTTCCACAAGACTGGACCATTTTTTATTGGGCCTGGTGGCTGGCATTTGCGCCAACAATTGGCCTGTTTATCGCCAGAATCTCCTACGGCCGCACCATGGCCAATATGATTCTTGGTTCTCTCTGTTTTGGCACTATTGGCTGCGCACTGTTCTTTATGATCTTAGGCAACTACGGCCTGCATTTGCAACTGAGCGGCGCATTAGACGTAGTAAATATTCTTAACACAGACTCTCAATCTGCTGCGGTGTTTGCAATTCTAGGCAGTCTACCGTTCAAAACCTTGGTGATTGCACTTTACACTGTGCTTGCGATTGTGTTTCTATCCACCACATTTGACTCAATATCCTATATCTTGGCATCCGTGGTTCAGACCGAAGTCGATGACGAGCCGATGCGTTGGAACCGCTTGTTTTGGGCAGGCACGCTCAGCTTCTTGCCGATAACCTTGTTGCTCTTGGGCGATTTACAAACCCTGCAAACAGCAAGCATTGTTGCTGGCCTTCCGTTAGTATTCATATCCGTGATGTTATGCATCTCAATTTATAAAATGGCAAAATATGATTTGAATCGCCAGTCGAACGTTCCAGATAGCGAAATTGATTTGGATGAATTCCCTGAATATGATCCTTGGAGTCGCAAGGGCTCCTGGGGGGAATAAAGTGACCTCTAGCAATATTCAGATAAATAGGTGGTCATAGCTTAAGCCCAATTGCCTCGCGTTGCACATGACTGGGCATGAGTTTTTCAATCAAGACTAGAATAATTACAAATCTAAATCCAATACAAAGTTAAAGGATAATTTCGATAAATGAACTCAACTAACAACACTATTTCTATCAGCACCGAGTCCTCAGGGTTTTATCAAGGCTTCAATAAATCCGTGGTGCTTGTGCCTAAGGTCCTTCTAGTCTTACTTATTCTGTGGGTTGGCATTTACCCTGAAACCGCAGGTGAGGTTTTGTTAAGCATGCAAAACTGGTCTACGTCTGTCTTCGGGGCTTGGTACGTTTACGTGACGGCCTTCTACCTAATAGTCTGCTTGGCGTTAGGCTTATGGCCAAAAACAGGCAGAATCAAGCTGGGCCAGCCAGACGAGCAACCCGAATTCTCCATGCCCACGTGGTTATCTATGATGTTTGGTGCAGGCATTGGCGTCGGCATGCTGACCTATTCCACCGCTGAACCTATTTTTCATTTCGCAAGCAACCCAGACACCATCCTCGGGGTCACCAACAGCTTAGACGCTGACAATGTACGCAATGCCTATAAATGGGCCATGCTGCATTACGCACTCACGCCCTGGGCATGTTATGGAATAGTCGGTCTTTCACTCGGCTATCTCGCGTATAACCGTGG
>JBLHMH010000132.1:0-9371 GCA_047621785.1 Polaribacter sp.
GTTGAATGGCATATAGGTGAGGTCTATGACCAGCAGGTTGTTGAGCGAGCAATGGACGGGGTTAATTATGTATTCCATGTTGCAGCGGCTTATCGTGAGGCCAAGATCAGCGATGAAATCTATTCGAAAGTCCATGTCAAAAGTACTCAGTTGTTGTCCAATGAGGCAATTAAACAAAAAGATTTTAAACGGTTTATTCATACCTCAACAGTAGGCGTTCACGGGCATATAGAATATCCTCCGGCGGATGAAAATTATCGTTTTGCACCTGGCGATGAATATCAGAACACCAAGGTAGAAGCTGAAGTTTGGATTCGAGAATTTGCAAAAGCCAATGACATGCCGCTAACGGTGGTTAGGCCGGCCGCAATTTACGGACCTGGTGATCGTCGTTTATTAAAAGTATTTAAGTTAGCTAAGTTACCGATCTGCCCAGTGCTAGGTTTGCATAGCAAAGGCTTGTATCACCTAATTCATGTAGAAGATTTAGTCAGCTTTATGATAGCCGTGGCTACCTTGGATAGAGCCAAGGGAGAAGTTTACATCTGCGGTAACGACCAAGCGGTTTCGATCCGAGATATGATAGAAATTATCGGCGAACATCGTTCCAAGCCGCCCATTTTCATTAGACTGCCAGCAACCCCTTTTTTCCTATTGGGTGATTTATGTGAACTTATTTGTAAGCCGTTCAATATTGAACCACCGATTTATCGTCGAAGGGTGGCATTTTTTACCAAAGACCGTTCCTTTAATACTAATAAAATGCAAGAACATACCAGCTTCGAATATAAATACTCGAATCAGCAAGGGCTTGAAGCTTTATGTGATTGGTATAAAGAGCAAGGTTGGTTATAGATCCGACCTGACTCTCTCGAGAAACATCTGATTAAGTCTTAGCCCGCAGTTTTAAGCCGATCTGATTTCGAATGAATCGATATAACGAAAGCTGCGGTCCGTAATTTTTCAGGCTAGCGGTTTTAATTTCTTCTAAGAGTACGGCCAAACTCAATTCCGGTGCTGCACTAACCCAGTGAATACCGAAACTGCCTATTCGACCCGTATCAACTGTTAGCGGCAATGGATCACTACCATTGATGATAGGCAATCTTGCTTGACGGAAGTGCGGCACATGACGCCACAAACCGGGTCTGCCGCCGTTGTCACCAAGGAATAGTCTAGAGGCATTGATGCTCAATAATTCTCGCAGTACCTTCGCCCGCTTGCCGAGCCATTTACCAAAACCCCAAGGACATATTAGTAAATACTGATCTGCATAAGAATCAATGATTTGTTGTTCAGTAATCCCGCCCTCTATGTCTTTGTCGCAACCCAATAATAAAAATTCGAGTCGGTGGGAGCTGTTGATTTGACGTGCTGGTGCGAGTGTAATTGTTTTTTCGCCGCTGCTTGCCCTAATAAGTTTCTGGTCGAGATTCAAACTTAGCTGCCAGGCGCCTAACTGCTTTCTCGCGACGGCTAGTGGGTAGATATAAGCCCAGGTTTTGTCCTGCGCACCATCAGTAAAAAACATCAAAAACTCGGTTTTGCTGTTTTGGTTTGAGCTTAAGGTATTAGTACCTGCGGCTGAATTGAAATTGCCATGCGCTTGGTCTAGTAGTGACGAAAAGCTCGGTAAATCGTAACAATGGACATGAGTATCGCAATAAATGTTCATATTTTCTCAAAAGATACTAAAAATTAACTCATGGGGAGGGTGTGAGTTTTATTAAAGGCTATCTTTATGTACGCTGGTTGTAGACTGTCTGGTTCAGCTTAATTGTGTCTCAGACTATGAGTGGCGATCTGTATCCCTTAGGCGCCGTATAAGCTGAAGGCCCTGAGTCATTTAAATATAGGTCCTCAAAGCCTTCGCCTAACAGTAGTGCGGTTGATCGTTGCTTATTCGCCAACTACAACTGATGCAATAATGATGTCTTCTACCGGCACATCGCCATGCGGGCCAGATCTACCAGTTGCGACAGCTTCAATGCTCTTCACAATATCTTCGCCATTGGTGACCTTGCCGAATACAGCGTAACCCCAGCCTTGACTGGTTTCGCTACTGAAGTTCAACGATGCATTATTATTCACGTTGATAAAAAACTGTGATGTTGCTGAATGAGGGTCTGGCGTACGGGCCATGGCAATCGTAAAAGTATCGTTCTGCAGGCCATTGTTAGCTTCATTAGTGATTTGTGCCTTAGTCCCTTTCTGGGTCATGCCTGGCTCGAAACCACCGCCTTGAATCATAAAGCCCGGAATGACTCTATGAAAAATAGTACCGTTGTAGTGGCCGTCATTTGCATAGTTTAAGAAGTTGGCGACCGAGACTGGTGCTTTCTCAGCATCGAGTTCTAGTTGTATATCGCCAAGATTTGTTTTTAAGGTAACCATCGGGTTTTTTTCCGTGTTAATTGTTGCGTTTGTGGATATTATTGTATCGGTCGAACTTGGTGCAGGAGTAGATTCGCCGCTACAGGCTGCTAGTATAAACAATAGCGTTGTGACGCTTGCTAGTTTTAATTGGGGCAAAGTTTGTTCTCCTAATAAGTGATTTCTTATCAGCACTGCTGATTTAGTTAAAGAATTATAGCGCTTGCAATACCGCCATTTTTTATCCAGCCCGAATTATGCATTAGAAATCTATGCGAGTAAAAATATCTGTAAATTTAATGACTTTCTCGACTTTCCTCGCTCACCATAGAGTGTTTTTTGAGTCGCGCGATTTACCTCTCACAGTATTGTCTTTTTGGGAAAAAACGGTGTTTAATATGGCGCTATAGAACGATTAATTCTCGGTCTGTGATTATAGCGTCTAACGATACATCCCAACTTTGGGTGGTTAATGACTCGGCTTCTTGAAAATGGTGAGCAATGCCTATTAATAGTGGTCGCTTGCGATATCCGCTCTGATTTTTGAAAGCAAATGCGCGATCATAGAATCCTCCGCCCATTCCAAGTCTACTCCCTTGTCTGTCGAAAGCCAGCAGCGGGACTAACACCGCATCAAATTCTTGAGCTATGAGCTGCCTACCGTTAATTCTCGGCTCTAAGATGCCTAGTCTATTGCGTTTTTTGTTTCCGTCAGTTGCTAGAAATTGCATTCTACCCATTCGATAATTGGTGATTCTTGGATGGTAGATTGCAGCGTTAAGGTGGTTGCACAATATTTGCGGGTCTATCTCGCCGGATATAGCAGAGTAACTAAGTATCTTGGCGCAAGCCCATAGTTGCCGATAGTTGCGTGCATTTCGTGCTAGTTCAGTCGCAGCGTTTTTTTGCTGGGATGCGCTTAGTGCTTGCCTTGAGGACCTAAATTTACGTCGAAGATTGGATTTCTGAGATGAGGCGTTCGGTTCCAAGAGGTGCATTTTTTGATCTGAATTGGTGACTTCAGCTCTGTTTATTCGGGGGCTATTGATATTCGGGGCTATTGAATAGAAGAATCTAGTCGCTGGGGAAAGCCTGAAGTGAAACGCTTCATGGCGCGCGTCAACAATAAGAAAGACCAGAAAAAAGTAAAAGTAGCGTTACCCATAGATGCCGTATAGGGCTTGGTGCCTTGAACCAATGGTTCAAGTGGGAGTCTATAAGCTACATCAGGATTCCTAAATCTATGATCTAAGCGAACTTAGCAACACGGAGATAGATGTTCACAACAGTAGTTTGGTCTAACCCCCGGGTAAAAATACTAGGTTCTAAGGGATTTGAAGCCAACACAAACAACACAGGCAACGCCAGCTCTTAGTATAGCGCGCTATCAAAAGGGCTTAGTGAATTTTTACTTAATTTTGCAGAAATTAAATATGTTTAAGCATCGGCTTCGCGCAGAGCGTCGTCAATACGTTGTTGTAAGTTCTCCAAGCGTTTATTAACCTGGGTTTGCTGAGCTGTCGCCCTTTTAAGCTTGAGCAGCTCGTTAGTAATGTTCAAGGCGGCCATGATTGCACAGCGCTCAGCGCCGATGATTTTTCCGGTCTTCTTAATCTCCTTCATGTTGCCATCTAAATAACGAGCGGCTTCGAGCAAGTCTTCTCGTTCATCGGGTGGGCAGGCGACTGAAAAGTCGCGTCCCATAATGGAAATGTTGACGCCTTTGTTTGACATAAATTTAGAGCCGAGTTAGCCAACATGCTTGATCGATTGCGGGTATCGCAGGTACTGGTGCTAGTTCTAGGAACTTTGATTTTGGCATGTTGTGTTTATTGGTCTTCTTGGTTTATTGGTTTTCTAAGTTTATTGGTCTTCTAAGGTGCGAAGCTTAAGGACGATCCGCTCTAGACGCGTGCAGGCCAGACGGTTTTTCTCTTTAAGCTGTGTTTTTTCAGACAGTAAGGAAACATGCTCGGTTTTAAGCGAGCGGTTTTCATGGCTTAGTCTTTTACATTCATTTATCAATGTCTCGATTCGTTGCTCGAGCCCTAGCACGTTTAATTCCATCTTGGCGAACCTCATGGTTATATTTTGTTAATAGTACGGCTTAGTCAAGGATTACGTCAACTAGTTACCCTGTTTTTATAAAACTAAGCGAGATATCGGCATGTTGAGGCTTTCGTTTGATTGTTGATTTTAATTGCAAACACATCTAAAAGGCGCGCAATGATGCAGCATGCGTTAGAATACGAGGACTAAATTCGTATTACCCACCTTTGTTAAATTAACATGAATAATCCAATAGATCGTTTTACCCAAATAGACGCAATTTTAGCGCTTACCGGCATAGAAATATCGGTGAGTGAAGTGCATGGTACTGTGGTAGGTGCCGTTGCCAATCATATGAAGTCTGGTTTTACTCCAGATCTATTGAAATTGATCGAACCCCAAGCAGATGTCAATGATGGCCGCTTCGGACAATTGAGTGAGGTTTTATATGATGTCTATCGCGACGTCAGTGAACAGTTATTAGAGGCAAAAGAGAGTTTTGATCTTTTGTTGCCAGACGAAGACGAGAGTCTCGATGTTCGAGTAGAAGGGCTTGCGGGGTGGGCGAGGGGATACATTCTGGGCTTGTTGTACAATGATGCCTTTAGCATAGATCAATTGCCAGAAAGCGGCGGTGAGATAGCGCGTGACATTATGGAGATAGCCGAAGCCGGGGCAGGCATGGAAGAGGAGCGTGAGGAAGATTGGGCCTTAGCTGAGCTACATGAATATATGAAAGTAGGTTCCCAATTAATTTTTGAGTTTATCTACTCAGAGCGCTCCAGTTCAGCGCCTACCCAACAGCAATAAGAGTACATATAGATGAACATACAACAACATCATCGCAGGCGTCAGGAGTTGCTGAATCAGATTGGCAATAATGACATTGTCATCGTGCCAACATCTTCAGTTAAAGTTCGCAATAGTGATGTCGATTTTCAATTTCGCTCAGACAGCGATTTTTTCTATCTAACTGGCTTCTCTGAGCCTCAGGCGGTTGCGGTTATTTGCCCAGGCCGAGCGAATGGTGAGTTCGTGATTTTTTGTCGTGAAAAAGACCAAAAACGGGAACTTTGGGACGGCCGTCGAGCGGGGCTCGAGGGTGTCATTGAACATTACGGTGCGGATGATGCTTTTCCTATCGAAGATATAGGCGACATTTTGCCTGGAATGATGGAAGAGCGAGATAAGGTTTATACCAACGTCGGTCGTTATTCAGGGTTTGACATGCAGGTATTGGGTTGGCTCAACAAGATTAAATCGGATACAGCTTCTGGCAAGCATGCGCCGTACGAGCTAGTCGATTTGAGCCATTTGTTGTACGAACAACGTTTAATTAAGCGCAAAGACGAAATATCTATTATGCGTAAGGCCGGAAAAATTGCAGCCGCGGGCCACCAGCGAGCGATGCATATTTGCCGCCCTGGAATGTACGAATACCAAGTTCAGGCTGAAATGGAATATGAGTTTCGTAAGGCTGGTAGTGTCTATAATGCTTATCCATCTATTGTTGCGGGCGGCGCTAATGCTTGTATATTGCACTACACTGAGAATGACCAAGTGCTAAACGATGGCGACCTATTGTTGATTGATGCAGGCGCAGAGCTGGGTTGTTACGCATCTGATATCAGCCGGACCTTTCCGGTTAATGGTAAATTCTCAGGTGAGCAAAGAGCCCTATATGACATAGTCTTGGCTGCACAACATGCGGCATTTGACAAATGTTCGACTGAGCACAACTGGAATCAGCCGCATGAAGCAGCGGTCAAAACAATTTCACAGGGTTTGCTGGATGAAAAGTTATTACAGGGTAGTTTAGACGAAGTTCTGGAGTCACAAGCCTATTCGCAATTTTATATGCACCGAACCGGTCATTGGTTGGGCATGGATGTGCATGATGTTGGGGATTATCAAGTAGCCGACAATTGGCGCGAACTTGAGGCTGGTATGGTGTTTACGGTTGAACCAGGGATTTATGTGAGTTCTATGCAAAACGTAGATTCGCGATGGCATAATATTGGCATTCGCATTGAAGATAACGTACTCATTACTAGGCAGGGCTATGAGGTACTAAGCAGCGATGTTCCAACCGACCCAGATGAAATAGAAGCTCTAATGGCCGCTTGAGTTTGCGCAGAAAGATTAAGCTTATAACCGTGAAAAATGATAACTGTAAATGAGTGTTTCAGATTCGACGTTTGATGTGATTGTAGTGGGCGCCGGCTTAGTTGGCTCTGCGTTTGCTTTGTTATTGTCGAAGGTGTTTCGCGAACATCGTGGATTAAAAATAGCGGTTGTTGAACACGCAGCAATGCTGACTAAGGCCGACCAGCAGAACCAGCGTGTCGTCGCCTTAGGTGATGCCGCTACCGATGTATTAAAACAAGTCGGCGTATTTGGGTCACTTGCAACGAGTGCTTGTCACGCTTATGACAAAATGTTTGTTTGGGACGAAAATTCAGATGGCGAAATTAGTTTTGCTGCGCAAGATTATAATAAAACCTCGCTCGGCTATTTGATTGACAGTCAGGAGGCCACCAGGCTGTTGCAATCTCAGTTAGCCGCAGATGAGAATATTCATACATTTTATGATTTTTCAGCGGTATCTTTAAGTTTTGCTTGCGCTGACAGGTCGAGCGTATTGGCGCCTGGCACAGGCGATGGTTTTGGCGCAGAGCTACGCAGCAATAACGCAATATTGCGAGCACCATTGGTGGTGGCAGCGGACGGAAATCGATCTTGGGTACGCCAGCAAGCTAAAATAATCTCTTCCCAACACGATTATCAACAGCGCGGGATTGTGGCTAAAATACACACCGAGTTGAGTCATAAGAATGCCGCTTGGCAACGATTCTTGGAGACCGGCCCAGTGGCTGCGCTGCCACTGGCAGATAACCAAAGTTCGATTGTTTGGAGCGCCAATTTGACCTTGGCCGAAGAATTAATGGCGATGTCGGATAAAGATTTTGAAACAGCTTTGGCAAGAGCCCTTGAGGCTCGACTTGGCAAAATACAATTACTCTCAAGGCGATTGAGTTTTCCATTAAAAAGCCAGAGAGCGGATCGTTATTTCAAAAATGGTGTAGTGCTAATCGGCGACGCGGCCCATAGCATCCATCCGTTAGCTGGTCAGGGCGCTAATTTGGGATTTAAAGATGCGGCTAGTTTGGCGAAAGTGCTAAAACGAGCGTTGGAAAATAATTCAAGATCACGTGCTAGTAGTTCGTTCAAAACAGACACCAGTCATTTAGGTGACCTTGCGATACTAGAGCGTTATCAACGCGCGCGCAAACTAGATAATCAACAAACAGATATTATGATGAGCGCTCTGCATTTGGCCTATCAAAACAATGCCCCGTGGTGGCTAGGTGCGCGGTCCGTCGGGATGAATTGGATAGGTTCCTCAATCTCAATTAAGCGCCTTTTGACTAGACAAGCGATGGGGATTTAGACCATAGGGCTATAACAGCTTGCTGACTCTAGCCCGAGCGAGGTCTCAAGTTTATTTACGCGAAACTTGCCAGTAGGGCGCTAAGTCCTGCCAATACCGTCTTGGGTAATGTTTGGCCGAACTGGGGACTAGTCTATGGCTCTTGGCAAACTCTCTTAAGAGTGGACCTAACATTCGCTGTGTTCGGTCCAGCAGAAAGTAGGCCTTAATTTTTTCTAAGTCCGACTGTTTGATCTTTGGGTGACTAATCAAGCCATAATTAGGATAGTTATCGGTTTGGTATAATTTTATAAATCGGTCGGGTTGTTTTTTTTCAAACTGATCAAAAATAGGTCCGCTGATCAAAAAAGCTTCACATAAGGTATCTTCAGAATTCATATGGTCGGATACCCGATCAACAATTTTTATCTGCGCAGGCATTAGGCTACTCTGTAGCACTTTGTTAACTAATAGATAGTCCAAGTTCAAGGGTTTTCTAGCACAAATTCGTTTTCCAGCTAAGTCGCTTACTTCAAACAGTGTTGTCAGGCTTCGCTCCACTGCTATGACGTAAGAAAGTGGCTCGGACAAGTGCACTAAAGCTTGAAAGCCATGGTGATCGATCGCCCATGCGGCAAAGTGCGGAGGCGCAAAATAGATACCGATTCGACCTGCACGCAAGCCTTGTTGATAGTCGTGTGCATAGTCGACAGTCTCAATTGTGATATTGTTCAACTCCATTTGTCTGAAATCAGCTTTAATTTCAGTTATTTGGTCAGGATAAAGAGCTGAATTTACCGGCAGATGTAATTTTATCCTAGCGCTGTCAGTATTTTTCGCTAAGCCATTAGCCGCAACCATCAGAGATATGCTGAGTATCAACAATGATTTTAAGTACCGCGCTATTAAATAACGATGGTTTGTTCGTGGAAGTAGAAAAGCAGGCATAAGTATTAGGCTTCTTGCAGCAATATCGAGTTTGTACGGAGAAAAAATGATAGACTCGGCTCATCTTTATAAACACTGATAGCGATTATCTAAGTTCAAAAAATTATGTCAAGCCGTCAAGATTTAAAAGAAGTAGGGCTTAAAACAACTCTACCGAGATTACGAATTCTGGCCATTCTTGAAGAAGGCAAGCTTCGTCACTTTAGCGCAGAAGATGTATATAAATCACTTCTCGATGCTGATGAAGAAATAGCATTTGCCACAGTTTACCGTGTGTTAACCCAGTTTGAAAATGCGGGATTGGTTATTAGGCATAATTTTGAGGGAGGTCGTTCAGTATTCGAGCTTGATCGAGGCGACCATCACGACCATATGGTTTGTATGAAGTGCAACACCGTGACTGAATTTTATGATGGCCAAATTGAAGAAAGGCAGAAAAGGATAGCTGAGGAGTATAAGTTTGAACTACAAGATCACTCCTTATACTTATATGGAATTTGTGCCAGCTGTAATCTGAAGAAAGATAAGTAATCATTCGCTATTGGATCAACCCCCGATTGCACTATAATCA
>JBLHMH010000133.1:0-9361 GCA_047621785.1 Polaribacter sp.
GTCACTCACTGCGCCAACTAAGTAACTGGAATGAGGCTTTGGCCGACGATCTAGCCCAAGAGACATTTATTCAGGCTTACAAGGGTCTGCACAGGTTTAATCAGAAGTCGAAGTTTTCCAGCTGGCTATACCGAATTGCGTACAATCAATTTTTACAACATTGCAGAAGTAACCAGGCCCAAAAAAATTATGCCGAGTTTGAAGAAGTTGAAGATTTAGGGCAGCTTCATAACAATGCTGTATCAGCACATAGTAGCAACCAAGCAGCTGAAGGCCAGGCCTCTGGCAATAGACTTGCTGGAACCCAGTTGCAGGCACAATTGGCCAATTTATTAGACCAATTAGAGCCAGAGCGACGCTCCGTGCTACACTTGCTATTGCATCGTCAGTGCACTCAGCAAGAAATCGCAACGATTATGAACTTACCGTTGGGGACCGTGAAAAGTCATATTACCCGCGGGCGAGCAATATTGCAGAAACAACTGGCGCATTGGCAGGACTAACACTATGACAACGAATGCTTTTAATAACCCAATCATGAATAGCTCAGGTTCGGACAGTCTGCTTGATCAGCTATTCGCGTCAGCTCGATCTGATAGCGCATATGACTTAGGGCTGGACGACGATAATTTCACCAAACTGGTGATCAATAGTTTGCCTGCCAAGCCTTCGCGCGCGCGGGCCAAGCGATACTATCCTGATTTGATTGGTTTAATGCTGGGCTTAATGGCAACTTTACTGGTGGTTAATCCAACTCAAATTATTAATAGCGCATTATCATTATTACCCAGTACTATTTCGATCTCGTTAACTTCAATGCTGATGGCTTCGCTTGCGTTCAGTTGTTTGGCGTACATTGCTTGGTGGAGTGTTGAGCGGAGCAGGTAGACGGCTTTCTATAACACAAGCTCAGGGCTGTTTATAACACACGCTCAGGGCTGTTTATAAAAGAAGCTCAGGGCTGTTGTAGTCGATGGTTTCATTGTCGTTTTTTAATTTGGCACGGTTTTGAAAATGGATTTCGCCGCTGGCTACGAAATCATTTTTCCCTCGCGAATATGGATATCAGTCTTCCAAGCTTATAACGCTATAGGCTAAGTAGCTGGACATACTGTGCCTTTCTCAGGTACATTTGAATCTTAATGAAAATTATTTGAACCAAGGGTCTGTTTATGCAAGGTCAAATTTCCAAACTACTAGTTATTACATTTTTAGTCTGTAGCGTATTTATCAGTGCACAGGCTAAAGAAGCCCCTAAGCCAATCCTGAGTGATTCGCAGATCAAGCAGCTAGGCTATCAAGAGGACTCTAATTTGCCGTCCGAATTAGCTGGGTATCGACCACTCAAACGGGTGTTATTGAATTTTGTTGGTGCGGATCAAATCAAAAAATTACAGTCGCTCGCACCTGCTATCGAGTTCGTTTCCGTTGATGCTCTGGCTGAGTCGGGTGCTAAGGTAACTGGTGGTTTTGATGCCATTATGCTTAGTTGTGGCTCACCAGTCTCGCTTAAGTACGTAACTGACGTGGCTTGGGTGCACAGCTTTGCGGCTGGCGTAGAAGATTGTTTATCGCATCCAAGTTTGGTTCCGTTAAAGGGCAACTACATCTTAACCAATAGTCGCGGTGCTGCTGCTGCAACTATTGCTGAGCACGCTATTGGCATGACTATGTCTTTTTCCCGAGGTTTGCACGTATTTCGAGATTCTCAAGCCAACGCTTCTTGGGATCGACAGTTAATTTCTGGGAATAAATTAACCACTACGATCAATGGTAAGACTATGTTGATTTTGGGTTTAGGCGCGATTGGAAAAGAGGTGGCGCAACGTGCAAAAGCGCTCGGCATGACAGTTATAGCAACTCGAAACAGCAGTCGCGAGAAGCCTGATTTCGTAGATTACGTAGGCTTGTCAGATGAAACGCTAACCCTGGCTAAAACGGCTGATGTTATCGTGAATACACTGCCGCTTACAGCATCTACTAAGGGCGTATTAGACGAGAAGTTTTTCAAAGCGATGAAGAATTCTGCCTTGCTGGTTTCCGTTGGCCGGGGCGCGACCACTAATACGAGTGACTTGCTTGCAGCGTTGCAAGCCGGCGAGCTACGCGGCGCTGCTTTAGATGTGACCGATCCTGAGCCACTGCCAAGCGGTCACCCTTTGTGGAAACAAAAAAACGTTATCATCACTCCCCATATCGCAGGCACTGGCGGTAGTTCCAGCGATAGAACGGTTAGCTTAATGCTAGAAAATTTACGGCGCTACCAAGCGGATAAACCGTTACTTAATATGGTCGACAAAAAAGCAGGGTATTAATGCACTATTCAATGAGGTTCTGATTTAGTTTAAGCCCTTAAGAAACTGATGAATATCATTAGCGGTTGTTTGCGCTGCTTCTATCATCGGTAGGTGACCTATCTCGGGATAAACTATCAGCTGGCTGTTTAGTAGTTCGTCATGGAATAGGGCGCCTGAGCTAACCGGAATCAGCTGATCCGTTGCTCCCCAAATAATTAGAGTTGCTTGATTTAAGTCAGCAATATTGTTCCATGCTAATTGATCGTGTGGCACCATGGCTAATTCGGTCAAAGCCTGTCTATTGCCTGGTAGGCGTAGTAACTCCCAATATCTATCGACCAGCTTCTCACTGACGATTGCGTCATCCTGTACGGTATCGGTAAGTGATTTTTTGACTAACGCACGCGGCGTTATTTTTTTAGCTATAATGCGCCCAATCGGGCTACGCATTAATCGAAAACCAATATTCGATTTGCTGCGCATCATGAGCGGTGCGCCGGACGGGTCTAACAAGACTAATGAATTGACGCGATCTGGGTAACTTAGTGCCGTTCGCCATGCGATACCGCCACCAAGTGAGTTACCTATCAGAGATGCAGAATCGACGTTTAAATAGTCCATCAATAGTTTGACTGATTCGACCATAGCACCTCGACTATAGTTAGCCTGGGGGTGGGCGCTGCTGAATCCATGACCCGGTAAGTCTAGGGAAATAAGCCTATAGTCGTTTTCCAGATAAGGGGCTATAGCATCCCATGTTAATAGGGAGTCGCTGGTTCCATGTATCAATATAATTGCCTGCGATTGACTATTTCCAAAGTCACGATAATGGATCTTTACGCCATTACTCAGCTCGACAAGTTGCGAATCTGGGTGCCCGTATTTATCACGCATTTCTTGCCAATCAGTGTCCGGGGTCCAAAGCAATTGCAGTATTAAACCAAGCAGTAAAAATAGCGCAGTGACAATTTTAAACAATGACGTGATTCGCATAATAGTTTCGATTAGTTTGGTAATTGAGGCTAACAAATAACTTGGGGCGACTTATTGTTTCAGAGCGATCTGATAGAAACAATAAATACCCATCATAAACACAATAAATGCATATCGTATGTCAATATATTGTGCCTTGTGAAGGCTTCTATTATCCTAGCTTAGTAATACTGCCTTAGATAGCTTGTGCTGGATAAGCCGTCTAATTCATTTAAACACTAAATAATAAATAAAATATATATAGAGGAGCACTATGCTTGGACTAATGATGGATGAACAATTAACGGTTACGTCGTTAATGACACATGCAAAATCAATTTACTCCGATTCTGAAATAGTATCGGTCACCCATGATCATGACCGTTTTCGTTACACCTTTGGTGAATGTTTTGATCGTGCAGCCCAATTAGCTAATGCGATGCAAAAGCTGGGTGTGGTTGAGGGTGATATGTTGGGCACGCTTGCCTGGAATGACCATCGTCATATGGAAATTTATTACGCTGCTTGTTGTGCAGGTAATATTTGTCATACGATTAATCCGAGATTATTTCCCGAGCAGCTCAGCTACATCATTAATCATGCACAAGACAAGTGGATTTTCGTTGACCCCATGTTTGTGCCCTTATTAGAGGGGCTTGCTGATCAAATTGCCGAAGTGGCCGGATTTATCGTTCTTAGTAGTAAGGAGTCAATGCCTGAAACGCGGTTGCCAAACGTTTATTGTTACGAAGAACTAATTGCTAATGAGAGCATTCAGTTTGATTGGCCTAAACTTGACGAAAACACCGCCTGTTCACTGTGCTATACCTCTGGCACTACAGGTAATCCGAAAGGAGTTTTGTACTCGCATCGCGCATTAGTGTTGCAGTGCTACGCCGCCTGTTTAGGTGGTGCAATGGCTTATACTAATCAAGATACGGTATTACCTATAGTACCAATGTTTCATGTAAACGCCTGGAACGTGCCATATTCTGCGGCATTGGCCGGTTTTAATATTGTATTTCCCGGATCTAAAATGGGTGACGGTGAAACACTACAAGCATTGATCGAAGAAGAGGGCGTGACTCGTTCTGCTGGCGTTCCGACTGTTTGGCTTTCATTGCTTAATTATCTGCGAGAAACTGGCAAGCGCATTGACTCCCTTAAATCTGTGGTGGTTGGTGGCTCGGCTTGTCCGCTTAGTACGATGGAAGAGTTTGAGAATGAACATGGCGTTTATTCGCATGTGGGTTGGGGCATGACCGAGATGGCGCCCCTAGGTACCTACAACACACTCAAGAAACCTCGTTCAGAATACACGGATGCAGAGTACGCGGTTATTCGTCTAAAAGCTGGTCGACCAATTTTTGGTGTGCAGATGAAAATTATTGACGAACAGGGCAATGATCTACCGTGGGATGGCGTGGCATTTGGTGCCTTGTTGGTAAAAGGGCCTTGGGTGGTTAAAAACTACTTCAAGAAGGAAGGTCAATTACTCGACGACGATGGCTGGTTTGATACGGGTGATGTAGCGACTATAGACTCCGATGGTTACATGGCGATCACCGACCGAACCAAAGACGTCATCAAATCAGGTGGTGAATGGATATCGTCAATCGATCTTGAAAATTGCGCAATGGGACATCCAGATGTGCTGGAAGCGGGGGTAATTGGTATTGCTCATCCAAAATGGGACGAACGACCATTACTGGTAGTGGTTCGAATGCCTGGAGCAACGGTTACCGACGAGCAGATAATTGAGTACATGACCGGCAAAGTGGCCAAATGGTGCTTGCCAGACGAAGTTGTTTTCGTCGATGAGTTACCACACACTGCGACTGGTAAAATTCACAAAGTAGGTATGCGCGAGCAATTTGCCGATTATCAGTTTGCTAAATAACTCACATGACAGCAAAACAACTTAAGCTAGTATTGTGAAAATATTAGAGGAAACCAAATTATGAATATAGCTACCCAAAACTTAGAACTCGATACTCGGGAACAACTATTAAGTGTATTTGAAGCACAACGAGCCGCTTATCTTATTGATCCCGAACCGGATTACAAACAGAGACTGAGCGATTTAAAAAATCTCAAACAATTAATTGTCGACCATCAAGAAGCGATCATCGACGCGATTTCAGAGGATTATGGAAGTCGATCAAGGCATCAGACCTTGTTCGCCGAAATCATACCGGTTCTGGATGACATTGCCAGCAATTCAAAACATCTGAAAAAATGGATGAAGGTGAAACGCCGTTCTGTCGATATGATGATGTTTCCTGGGGCTAAAAATCGTCTAAAGCCACAACCGCTTGGAGTGGTTGGTTTGATTATTCCATGGAACTTTCCGATCATGCTTTGCTTCTCACAAATATCAGTTGCCTTCGCAGCGGGTAACCGAGTTATGGCAAAGATGTCGGAGAATTCGGTTGCTTTATCTCGCCTCTTAATGAAAGTGTCAGGTGATTATTTCCCACCAGAGAAATTGACCTTTTTCGAAGAAACGGGTGGCGTAGGGATTGAGTTTTCCAAAATCCCATTCGACATGATTGTGTTCACCGGTTCTGGCCAAACTGGCCGCGCGGTGATGGCATCTGCGGCTCAAAATTTAACGCCTGTGGTTCTTGAATTAGGCGGCAAAGCGCCTGCCGTGATTGATCCAAATTATCCGCTCAAAAAGGCAGTTGAACGAATTATGTTCGTTAAACAGTTTAATAGTGGCCAAATTTGTACCAACGTTGATTATGTATTCGTGCATGAATCGCAACGCGAAGCGTTCATCGAAGAAGCCAAAGCCTATGTAGCCACTTCTTGTCCAGATATAGAACACGTTGACTACACCGCTATTATTGATAATCGTTCGGTAAAGAGATTGTCCGAAACACTGGATGACGCACGTGAAAAAGGCGCCACCATTATCAACCTATGCGGCGATCAGCAGATAAATTTTGAAACCAAAAAGGTTCCAATGTACATCGTTACTGATACTACTGCGGACATGACCCTGCGCCAGCGTGAGACATTTGGTCCCATCCTGATGTTATTGACCTACACGGATAGTGACGAAGTTATAGAGTACGTCAATAGCCAAGATCGGCCACTGGCATTCTACCCATTTAGTAATAATAAAAAGCTAGTCGAGAAGTATATTTCGAGAATTATGTCGGGCGGAGTCAGTGTTAATGATGGCTTATTGCATGTTGTACAACATGATCTGCCTTTCGGTGGCGTTGGACCAAGTGGAATGGGGCATTATCATGGTTATGAGGGCTTTGTTGCATTGTCTAAAATGCGACCTATCTTTTATCAGGCTGGTTTTTCAGCTTTAAAGTATCTAGCCCCTCCATATGGTTCGTTTGCAACTAAGAGTTTGGACTTTCTGGTTAAGATGAAAAAGTAAAACAAGTAAATAAGGACCGGTATCAAGATCAGCTTAACGGACCTTGTTATCCTAAGGTCGTATAACCTGGGGCCTAATTACCTGCTACTTCAATGATGAAAACGCTCAACTTAGCTGTTGGGCGTTTTTTTTCGCGTTCGTGTTTAGCCAGCATTAGCTCTGTGTTTCCCGTCGCTTGTAAAAAGGCCTGACAATGAAATGCATCACTGTTAAATACTGTAAGACGCAAAAACTTCGCGGTTTTCATTTGCCTAAGGTAGACTCTAGGTACTGACCGACGATAACAGGGAGAACTGCTGTTATCAGCGAGTTTAAAGAATAATAAATAGGTAGTAATATGATCAATCCTTTTAAAGTGCTTACGGTTTTTTCTTTAATATTAATCCTGGCAGCATGTGCCACAGCACCATCTTCCTCTAGCGAAAAAGCCAAAGGCAAAGGCAATAAGGCCAAAGCCTCGGCGGGCGGTTCGTTACCGTACACACCGTTTTCCTCCAGCTATACAATTCCGGATGCCCAGCCTTTATTGGTAAGCAATGTTCGCGTGTTATTAGGCACCGGAGATGAAATACAGTCTACTGATGTGTTGGTTGAAAATGGCAAAGTCACTGCAGTTGGCAATCAGCTTGTTGCACCAGACGGTGCCGTTAGAGTTGATGGTGCTGGCAAATGGCTGACCCCCGGAATTATCGATGTACATTCACACATGGGTGTTTACCCCAATCCATCGATTGCATCTCATTCAGATGGAAATGAAGCGATAAATCCAGTAACAGCAGAAGTTTGGGCAGAGCATTCTGTTTGGCCGCAAGATCCAAATTTTGAGAAAGCCATAGCAGGTGGTGTTACCACTGCACAAATTCTACCGGGCTCTGCAAACCTATTCGGTGGTCGTGGCGTGGTTCTAAAAATTGTGCCGTCAGTAACCATGACTGGAATGAAGTTTCCAGATGCCCCGCACAGTTTGAAGATGGCCTGCGGTGAAAATCCAAAACGTGTCTACGGAAAACAAGGTGGACCTGCTACGCGCATGGGTAATATGGCGGGTTATCGAGCCGCCTGGATTAAGGCCCAAAAATATAAGGAAGACTGGGCTGCCTATGATAAGAAGAAAAAGAAAGGTGACACAGAGGCCGTAGCGCCCGAGCGAAACCTACAGATGGAGACCCTAGTCGGCGTATTGAACGGTGATATAAGAATACATAATCATTGTTACCGGGCTGATGAAATGGCGAATATGATCGAACTCTCTAAAGAATTCGGCTATGAAATTGCGGCTTTTCATCATGCTGTTGAAGCGTATAAGGTTGCCCCATTACTTGCTGAAAATAATATATGCGCCGCTGTTTGGGCAGATTGGTGGGGTTTCAAACAAGAGGCTTTCGATATGGTTAGAAGCAATGCAGCCATGGTCGATTATGCAAAAGGCTGCGCGATCATTCATTCTGACGACGAAACCGGAATTCAACATTTGCCTCAGGAAACCGCAAAGGTTATGGGCGCTGCATCAGAGATGGGCTTAGATATCACCCCGGCTAAAGCAATCACCTGGTTGACGTCTAATCCTGCAAAATCTCTAGGCTTAGAAGATCAGATCGGGACTTTAGAAGTGGGTAAGAATGCCGACATGGTGTTGTGGAGCGGTAACCCATTCAGTATCTACAGCAAAGCTGAAAAGGTCTGGATCGATGGTGTGTTGCGATTTGAAAAGGGCAATCCGAATTTACCCCCAACCAGCGACTTTAACCTAGGGATATTAAGCCCAGAGGGGGATCGACCATGAGATATTTTAAATACGCAGTAATTGGCCTTGCCGTAGTTTGGTCTAGTGCTGGATCAGCCGACACTTTAGTACAAGGTGGTAAGATTATAAGTGGCGACAGAGGCCAGAGCTTTGTTGCAGACATTCTGATTAGTGGCAACTTGATAACGGCGATTGGCAGCGATATCTCGGTACCTGAAGGCACCCTTGTGATCGATGCGTCTGGTAAGACCGTGACCACCGGGCTGATAAATTCGTATACCGAGTTGGGTTTGACTGAAGTGGGCGCAGTCAAACAAACGCGTGATTATGAAACCAACAATAAACGCATTACCGCATCGCTTAGAGTGAGTGACGCTATCAATTCAAATAGCGTGGCAATTCCCTATAACCGTATGCTCGGTTTAACCCATGCAGTAGTGCAACCGAATAGTAAAGGCGGCTTATTTGCTGGGACTGCAGCCATTATTAAGCTAACTGACCGCGATACAGTGCAGCAAACAAGTGTGGCTATGGTCGTTAAGCTTGGTAGCCATGGCCAGAGACTGGCGGGTGGATCCAGGGCTGCTGCCATGGCGATGTTGCGAGAAGCATTTGAGGATGCGCGTGATTATCGAGATAATCGAGATAGCTTCAACAAAGGTGCTAGGCGTGACTACCCGCTTTCGCGACATGATTTAGCAGCCCTGATTCCGGTTCTAGAAGGGCGTATGCCGCTGATCGTACATGTTGATCGAGCTGTTGATATTGAGCGGGTCATCGATTTCGCGACCAACAATAAGCTGAACTTAATCATCGCCAGCGCTGATGAAGGCTGGCGAGTAGCTGAAAAACTGGCAGCCAACAAAGTGCCGGTAATCATAGATCCGATGTCTAACTTACCCAGCTCGTATGATTCACTTGGTGCACGCCTCGACAATGCCAAGT
>JBLHMH010000134.1:0-9320 GCA_047621785.1 Polaribacter sp.
GACTCGACACTTTGACATCGATCTTTACAGTCACCATCGTGCATTGGGTGATGCTAAAGCCACGCCCGATCTTTTGTGTTTGATTCATGAGGCCAACTCAAAAAAGTGAACTAAACGTCATTGCAATCAACTCAGTTTAGTAAAATCACGCAATTGAATTAACTATTACAAGGAGGTCTAGTGTTGCTAATTTTATACGCACAAAGGTCGTTCTAGAACAGCAAGATAATTACCTAAACCTTCCAATCCAAAAAGGCGGCCTCGGGTTATGCCGGAGCCGCCTCGACTGACCTGCGCTTGAGGGTCTATACATCAAAAGCAGCTTCAAGCACCTCACCAGAACGATGTACTTTGCAAGTAACGGTGCCCAATTCATGTTCGGTTACTTTGTTAGTAATCTTCAGTTTGTATTCAGAAGTAAAAACTGAACGATCGCGGTCAAGATCTTGCTTCTTTAGGCCGCCGCTATTGACGAAAATCCGGGCTGCTGATTGCCCGCGTTGGTGCAGAGCCGCGGAAGCGCAACGCTGCAAATCTTGATCTACGTTTTTAGCATACGAAGTTATGGGTTGAAAAAAAATTACGGTAAAAAGACTAATAGCTCTTAAATATGACATATTAAATTTCCTCTAATAACGTTTCGATGAAGTTGATTTAGCCGTCTGTAGCCACTTAAACAAGTTAAGAGAACACCAGCGACCTCTGAACGATATTAGAGTCACGATGTTTTCTAAAATGACAAGTTATCATCACGCACATAACTATCCAGCATATGAAGCACCACCTTGGTGCCCGCCAATTCCCCACAATAGTGCATCACCCGTCCGAGACAATTAGGCTCTAGTTTTCAGACTGCTCTTGAAGTGTGCACGGTATGTGGAAGAGTCAGACCAAATTAAGGCGGTATAGTTTATCTAATACTAAAACTATGAATTAAATGGCTTTTTGAGAATTGCTTGCTGATTCAAGACATAGAATCGTCGGAATTAGAAAGGGAAGAAAGGAAGAAAAGGGACGTCTTGGATTGCTTAATAATACCAAATTAGAGTCATAACGTCCCCGTTTCGGTGCTATTAGGTCGGTGTTCCGCCTTGGGGGCGTGCTCAATGGAGCGCCAACAATAGATCTTTTGATTTCGTTCAAGATGACAGATATGTGCAGGACAATGAACTAATTAAACTCCGCATAAACATCAATTTTAATCTCATCACCGACAATCGGAAGATAGGTTTTAACTCCAAAATCTGATCTTAAAAAGCTCCCGGAGGCATGGAATCCAATAGTATATTTACGCGTCAATAGATTATTCGCCCCGCCATTGAAGTTAATCTTCAAGACGATAGGCTGTGTAATCCCTCGCCATTGTAGATTTCCGTTTAATTCAAAATCTGATTCGCCTAACTGACGTAACCCAACCGCGGTCAACTTGGCCTGAGGATGGTTGGCTTGGTCAAACCACTTAGCGCTCAGTAATTGTTTGCTTAAGCTTGCATGGTTTATATCCAATGAACCAATTTCTATTATGGCTTCCAATTTAGTCTGTTCAATATTGGCTGGGTCGAAGTCCAAGATTGCATCAAATTGATTGAAACGGCCCACGTATTCCGATAACCCAAAGTGTTCTACCTTAAATAACAAAGTTGCATGGCTCTTATCCAGAGCGTATTGACCGGCACGTAACGCTTCGAGCTTACTTGATACCGAGGGTGCTAAAAGTGATAAACAGCCGCTCAGGATTAAAGCCAGGCTCAGAATCAAACACCCTTGTCCCGCTTTTCTCAAGATCATATTGGCGTTTCAACGGTTGGTGTAATCACACAAAATTTATTTCTCATCATTTGGAAACGCTCTGTAGTGCTAATAATTTAGATTTTAATTTTATAGACCCTAGTTGCTGCATTGTTGCAATATTGCGTTGCGGGATGTCATCAACCCCTGGGTATGAATCTATGGCAAGCGCGACACTCGCTTCGCGCAGTAGGTGCAACATGGGGTAGGGTGAACGATTGGTATAATTCTCCGCTGATTCAAAGTCGGTGTCGGCAAATTGGTAATTCGGATGAAAGCTTGCTACTTGTATCACGCCTTCTAGCTGCATGGCATCGAGTAAACTATCAGCGTAAGTTAAAAACTGATTGTAGGCGTCAAAATCTTGTAAAAAATTAGGATGAATTAGCAAAAGGGTTTCGACACTAGAATCGTTTTGCAGTTGTAAACATGCCTGTTCTAGGTCCGCCAACAGATGCTGTTCGTCGGTCGCTTCGCTTAACGAAAATTCGATAGAACCCAATGCATGTTTCGCGAAAGGACAAAGGTCGAGGCCGATTACAATGTCTTGCAGCCACTGCTTGGTGGACGTAATAATTTCAGAATTTGTCACTCGCCCCAAAGCCTCCTATTGGTCTTTTGCCAGTTGTTTTTTGAGCGCTTGTTTATCCTTAGCCCGCTCAGCTTTTTTACTGGTGGAATGAGCGTGCGATTTTTTCAATAGCGGGTTTAATGCCACCGAGTTGCGGCGCTTTGGTGGACTGGGGGTTTTTCTCTTTCTAGACATTGTTTTGATTATAGCGAAAGTACGATCTTACTTTCACAATAGCACTACTTATTCTTGGCTTTTAACAGTTTTGTATTAACTCTGTCTAACCTGGACAGCGCCTCGGACCAACCCTCTCTGAGTTCTAAAGCGGCCAGATAATTCTCTTTGGCTCGACTAAGATTGCCTAGGGTCTCGTACACCATGCCTCGATTAAGGTGTGCAATATGTGCCTGTGAGAACTCTTGCTCTAACGATTTATCATAGTCTTCTATTGCCTCTTGATAACGCTTGGCCATAAACCAGAGGTTGCCACGATTCACATAGGCTTCTGAAACATTGTCACTTAAATCAATTGCGCGATTATAGTCCTTGGCGGCCATTTTGTAATTTTCCAGTGCGACGTAAATGATGCCTCGATTCACATGGGTAGCAATTAAATCCCTTTTCCTCAAATTGCCGTTACGAATAGCGTTGTTGCAGACCTTGATGTCTGCGCCACTGGCATGGCCGGTTATGCTGCTAGCTGAGGACAAACGATAGCATTCTTGTGCGATGCTACCAGCACCTATAACTTGCATTGAGCCGGCAACCGCTGGAGTGGTCCCGAACAAAGCAAGCACCATACTGTAAAATAGATTCTTCATGACAATATCACTCCCATCTGACCAATCGCGTTTAATCTGATTAAGTTTAGAACATCGTGAATTTAAAAACATGCTGCCACTTGCGATTTAGATGGCCTCTAATCAAGAAATTCGCTGTAAAGATTGCAGAGGCGGCACTGTAATTATGTCTCGACTGCGCAGCAGACCAAGCGCTGTAATTAGGCCTACGCCCCCTAACATGCCGGTCAACCATAGATTAAAATGGAAGCTCGGCTGAAGATTAAAGAACGTTGTCTGGACAAAATACAGGACGAGTTCAGCACCCACACTCGCGATAAAACCGGCGATTGCGCCTAGCACTGCATATTCTACAGTTAGCGCACCCACGATGATCTTTCGAGAGCTGCCGAGGGTACGTAATATCGCATTTTCTCGAAGGCGCTCATCAAATGAAACTCCAATCGCTGCAAACAAAACCATGGCGCCACAGGCCAGAACAAGCAACAAGATCATCTCCAGACCTTGGGTTACGCGATCAATGATATTACGTATGCGATTAATTATATCGCCTAACTCTATAACTACTGCGGTTGGGTATTCTCGCACTAGCTGTGTAACAAACGTAGCCTGTTTTGGAATTGGGCTGGAACTGGAGTCGTCACTCGGCGGAACTTGTAGACTGGTTAACCAATTCGGCGAAAACCGGTCTAAGGCTCCGGGCTCGAATATAATGTAGAAATTGGGCGTCATGGTTCGCCAATCAACGGACCGAATGCTGCTCAACCATGCGTCTAGTTTGATCCCACCAATACTAAATCCTATGACGTCACCGATCTTGACACCAAGCTCTTGGGCGACGTCGGCTTCCATAGAGAAGGCAATATCACTTTTATTATCAACACCGCTTTGATCCTTATCAAGGGACGCTGTGAACCACTGTCCTTCAATGATTTCGTTTCCGCGGGGCAACTCATTGGTCTGGGTGAAATTCACTTCACGACCCAACCCATCGGTCTGTCTTAACTGCTCTGCGCTAATCTGTACTCCATTTAAACCTACTAGGCGCCCTCGCACCATGGGATACCACTTATTGGATTCTATGTTCTGTTCAGCTAGCAGGTTTATAACCGCCGGCTGCTCTGTGTTGGCCACGTTAAACAGAAAATGACTTGGTGTGTTGGCTGGCAACTGAGCTTGCCATTCGCTTATTAGGTTGGTGCGCATGCCAATGACCACCAATAACAACATAAGCGTTGCTGAGAAGCCCACCAGTTGAATCATAGTTTGCGCTCGTCGACGCCAGAGATTAGCCAATCCGAGCCGCACATAACTACCCCGCCAACTACCAAATCGTTGAACTAGTTTGAGTATTTGTAATGCGACCAGTGCGCAAATTCCAAATAATCCAAACAGTGCTCCTAGAAACATTAGCGTCATGCTAAGGCTGCCGCTATACCAATAAGTAAGGCCTAATAATGCACCGATGCCTATCATTAGGCGGCGACCTTTACTAACTAGGGTGTCTGGCAAGTCTCGCCTCAAGACGCGCAGTGGTGCAACCGTCGGTAAGTGCCACAGCGCAGGAAGAGCAAAGCCAACCACGCAAACAAAGCCAGTAATAGTCGCGACAAACCATGGCCGCCAACCAGCACTGGGCAATTGGGCGTCAAACAGGCCCTTGGCGGCCTCCAAAAGGAGATAATGCGCCAACCATCCAAGAGTCAAGCCGATTCCCGTGGAGGTGGCAGCGATAATCAGCAATCGGATTAAATGACTACGTCGAATACTTGCTGCACTTTGGCCCCAGGCTTTCATTAGCGCCACTTGGTCGGTTAATCGACGTGCATATTGATGGCTGGCGAGTGCCATCGCTAAACCTGCTAGCAACACCCCAATGGTGCCGCTTAATAATAGAAAGGCACGGCCTCGATCCAAAGCCTCGGACAAGCTCTCCTGCGATTGTTGCGGTGTGATTAATCTAAAATGACTGACCGCGTCTTCACCTTTCTTCGTTTTTTCGCTTTGCTTGTACCAGTCTTGGAATGCCAGAATTTGTTTCTCTGCGCCGGCCAACAAAACCCGATATGTAACACGACTGCCGGGGCGTATTAACTGAGATTCTGGTAGATCTTTGATGCTCATCATTACCCTAGCACCGGCACCTGAGAATCCGGTACCTCGGTCAGGCTCATTGACGATAACTCGGGTTACTTTTAATTTGCTGTAACCAACTTCGATCAATTGGCCTAGCTCAAGATTAAGTAAATTCAATAACCTCGGCTCGACCCAAGCTTCGCCTGAGGCTGGCCCATGCTCTAGTGCTTCAACTTGTTGGGGCTGGTCAATCTTGCTGACTTCAATTACACCTCGTAATGGGTAGCTTTTGTCTACGGCTTTAACCGACGCTAAGTGATTGATATCTCCGGCAAACACCATCGACCCAAACATGGCCACTTTTGCGCTGCGAAGCTGCAATTGGTCGGCTTTAACTATGTAACTATCAGGAATCTCAAGTCCGCCTTGTAAAGCCAGATCTGAAGCGAGAAAGCTACTTATTTGATCTGTTAGTCCACGTTCTACACGATCTGCTAACAGGCTTACCGCTGTCACAACCATTACCGCTAGGACTAACGCAGAGACAATCAGATTAAGCTGACCGCCTCGCCAATCTCGCCACAGTAACTTTGCGTCAATCAGGCTAACTGCGGTTGCGCTCACTGAAGCTTACCGTCATCAATAACCACAATCTTGTCACATCGCTCTGCCAGTCGTTGCTCGTGTGTGACTAACACTAGAGTTGTGTCACTCTGCTCATTTAAATCAAACAATAAATCGCTCACTTTCAAACCGGTTGCCTGGTCCAAATTTCCAGTCGGCTCGTCGGCAAACAGTATTTTTGGCCGACACGCGAATGCCCGTGCTATCGCTACCCGCTGCTGTTCACCACCCGATAATTGTTTAGGGTAATGTCCAACTCGCTCAGCTAAGCCTACTTTTGCCAAAAATTCTTTCGCGCGGTCACGGGCTTGTCTGTCTCCTGCTAATTCCATCGGCAGAGAGACGTTTTCAAGGGCGGTTAGGCTAGATAACAACTGAAAAGTTTGAAATACAAAACCAACTAATTCAGCACGTACCGCGGCCCTACCTTCTTCATCAATTTTGGTGATTTGGTGCTCCCCTAACCAAATTTCGCCCTCGGTGGGAGTATCCAAGCCAGCAAGTAAGCCAAGCAGAGTTGATTTTCCTGCCCCAGAGGGGCCTACAATCGCCAAACTTTGGCCTGCAATTACGCTTAAAGATACGTCGTTCAAAATTGTAAGATTATGATCGGCGGTGCTAACACGCTTTGTAACACCCTGCGCACGAATTATTAGGTTGGTCAAATTTTGATCCTTTTAGAGAGTTTCAAAAAGCTCATTGGTTCTAAAAGCTTGATGTTTTAAAAAGTGAATCTATTTAAATGGTCTGTCTGTTAAAATGCTTGTTTGCTCGCACCAGCCTTAGGGTCTCATTCTATATGTCAAAGTCATGTCTTTCTGGAACAGTTAATGAATTTTTCCATTGTCACTTTAATAGGGGTGACTCCCGGCTTTTTCTAGTCCAATGTAATTCCCAGTTTACAGTACTGCTAAACACCTCCCGGCCAATAGCAAGGGCTTTGTTGGCATTTTTGATTTTTGCTTTCTCCTTGTTTGGCTCGTTGAATGCAAACGCTAAGCATTTATTAGTCTTTGGCGACAGCCTGAGCGCAGCCTATGGAATGGAATGGGAGCAAGGCTGGGCTCAACTAATTGACCAACAATGGCAGTCCCTGGGGTCTGAGCACCAAATATCAAACGCCAGTATTTCGGGAGAAACTACGGCCGGTGGTTTAGCGCGGTTACCACTAACACTAGATGAGTTGAAACCTGATGTTGTCCTTATAGAACTTGGTGCAAATGACGGTTTGCGCGGCTATCCAATAAGCAAAATAATGCAGAACTTAATTCAGATGGTCGAATTGAGCCAAGCATCGGGGGCGGTGGTTTTGATTGGCGGTATTTCCTTGCCGCCAAGCTATGGCCCTCGTTACATTGATCAATTCAGACAGGTCTTCAGAGATGTCGCACAAGCTAAGGACATTGCCTATATCGATTTTTTCATCGAAGGCTTTCTCTCCAAGCCTGGCTATATTCAGTCAGACGGGCTGCATCCTACGCAAATTACCCAACCGCTGATAAAGGATGCGATTTTAGAGTTTCTTGCACAACAGCCAGCTTTCAATTTGAAATCGGACTGACCATTTGCACAATAATCCGATTAAGTTCTGGCTTGTACCGCTAATTGATCGACTGCTTTTTTTACTGCTGCAACATACGGATTAGCCTGAGGGCGGGCGCGACGAATGTATTCCAAGCCTTGCTCGATGGTCATATCCTTATAACTGCATAAATAACCAAGCACCGTACCCGGGGCTCTACACACCCCCGCATTGCAGTGCACATAGACATGATGACCCTGGTTAAGTAGGTCATTTAAAGTCATTACCGGGGGTACAAGCTTATTAGCCATATCGGTTTCATCAAAATCGTTGATCTGAAAACGCTGCAGCGTAATATCAAATTGTTGATAAGCTCTTTGAATGTTCTGCCAATCTATTCTATGTGTCCTTAAATCCTCATCACTTTGCAAGCTGAGCACGGCGGTTACTTGCAGTTGTGACAAGCGCGCAACATCCTGGTTGGTTTGTGGCGCACTACCAATAAAAACATTGCTGTCTATTCGATTAAGGTTGATCATTTTTGAACCGCCTACTCAGTGTTTTGCTAGGCAGCCTCTGGGTAGAGGCTTAACATTTAGCAATGATACTTGCCGCTTGAAGATTGTACCTCGCTGACCAGTGCTTGCATGTTATCAGGCTGAGCAAAAGGTTGTATCCCGTGGCCTAGATTAAAGATATGGCCCTTGTCATCTGCGCCATGTGAACCATAGGCATGCAAAACTTTTTGCGCTTCGCTAACCACTTGCTGTGGCCCAGTGTTCATCACAACCGGATCCATGTTGCCTTGAAGCACAACGCGATGTCCTACCCTAGCCTTAGCTTGAGCTAAATCAACCGTCCAGTCCAGACCTAGCCCATCACAACCTGTATCTGCCATCATTTCTAGCCATTGTCCGCCTCCCTTAGTAAACAATACAACCGGGATCTGCGCACAAGACTCATCGCCCTTAATGGCGCTGACAATTTGTTGCATATAAGCGAGTGAAAATTCCTTATAATTCCCAGTGGACAGCATGCCACCCCAAGTATCAAATATCATCAAAGATTGTGCGCCGGCTGCGACCTGTGCTTTTAGATATACAATCACTGAATCCGTGACTATTTGCAGTAGTTTATGGGTAGATGCTGGGTCTTCAAACATTAAGCCTTTTATGCGCCGAAAGTCTTTGCTGCCACTTCCCTCCACCATATAACTTGCTAAGGTCCAGGGACTACCAGTAAAACCAATCAATGGAACCCTATCGTTCAATTCAGCACGAATTACTCGCACTGCATCCATGACATACGCGAGTTCAACCTCAGGGTCGGGAATTCCCAAACTATCAATATCGGCAACTGTCCGAATGGGCTTGTTAAACACGGGCCCAACGCCTTCTTCGAGCACCAGGTCAAGGCCCATAGCATCCGGGATGGTCAATATATCGGAGAATAGGATTGCGGCGTCCAAGCCAAACCGATCTATCGGTTGCATAGTTACCTCGCACGCCAAATCTGGGGTCTTACAGAGCGTAAGAAAGTCACCCGCTTGTTTGCGTACCGCGCGATATTCAGGAAGATAACGACCTGCTTGGCGCATTACCCAAATTGGCGTGCGCTCTACTTGCTCTCCACGTAAGGCTCGTAGATAGAGATCATTTTTAATTGTCATGTTCTTTTTACTTGTATTTGAGTGAATATTTGAATTCGTTGGCTAAATTGCTGGCCGAGCGTTAGATGAAGTTAAGTCACTAGCAGACCCAGAAAAATATGCTTGGTCAAAAGACGAGCGAGTATTTACGCCCCTATAATTGGGGTGATTTAACCGACTCTTGACAAATGTCGACAGCTTAAACCTTGGCTATGAATTTTTGGTCAAAGATCTCAGCGATCTCGACTTGGAGTTTCTGCGCGGCCCTTTTTGGATCCGGCGCATCGCGAA
>JBLHMH010000135.1:0-9237 GCA_047621785.1 Polaribacter sp.
ACATAACCTGCTTGTTAGAGCTTTCTTGAATCATTTTTTTAAAGTCGTCTGCATTTTTTGCCGGCTCACGATTTACCTGGACAATTATAGAGCCTGATTTTATCCCAACCATTGCAGCAATCGTGCCAGCTTTGACATTGCTTAATAGCACACCTTTATCCGATTTCTGATGATATTGTTCGACTAATTTAGGCGTTAAGGTTTGTACGTCAAGTCCAATTTCTTCAGCGGTTTGTGTTGATGTCTGCTTGAGTTTCATGTCATTTTCAAGCTTATAACAGAGGCTGTAATGTTCTGACTTTTGCCGTTGCGGAGTATCCTGTACTTTTCGCCCAGCTCGGTTTACGTGTCTAAATTTTCTTCTAAAATAAGACCCAGAGACATTCGCAGGATGGCCTCCCATGATACTGATTAGGTATAGCTAATCGGCTTTTAAAGTCGAAACTTGCCTAAATAAAATAGCCGCTCTATTCGCCTAATATTTAGTCTTCTCCTTTTTTCTTACCTTAATTTTTATCCACAAAACCTGTGGATAAACTTGTGTGTTGTTCTGCTCATGCGTCCTATTTACTCATCTTTAGCCTCATGTTGTTTTTTTAATCGGGTAATTCACCAGCATCAATAATCTTCGTTTGAATCCATAAACCCACCAGTTCCTGTCGCTCAAACTTAATCCCTATGCCACCATTTTATTGGGCATAGGAGTATTAATGATCATAACTTTTATGTCATTGTTATTTAGAGATAGACCTAACGCGGTCAATCATTTTTGTAATACTTTATTGTTATCAACACCCCAGTCGATAAACTAGAGTGAGATTAATTTCCACCCATCAACCAAGCTAGTACACTATGTCTCTAGGCACGCCTAACTGCTATACTGGTTAATCATCTAACTCTGCTGATAGTCCGTCATGCGTATTTTACTCGCTCCAATGGAAGGAGTTATTGACGCTCAAATGCGCGCAGTGCTTACTGATATTGGTGGTTATGATCGATGCGTTACTGAATTTATTCGCGTAACCGAACAGATCGTCCCAGATCATGTGTTTCATAAATATTCACCAGAGCTTAAAAGCGGAGGGTCAACGCCGTGTGGTGTGCCGGTATATATACAGCTGCTGGGTGGTAGCGCTAAATACATGGGCTTAAGCGCGGCAAGAGCGGTCAGGCTGGAACCGCAAGGTATTGATATCAACTTTGGTTGCCCGTCTAAAACTGTTAACAATAGTGACGGCGGCTCGGTGTTGTTAAGAGAACCGCACCGCGTTGGTGACATTGTAAAAGCAGTGCGTGATGCCGTTGATCCGAGCATTCCGGTAACAGCTAAAATTCGACTGGGCTTCGGTAACAGCGATTTATTGGAAGATCTGGTAGATAAAGTGATTGCCGGCGGGGCAACTGAGTTGGCTATTCATGCACGTACTAAAGAAGACCGCTATAAGCCGCCCGCTTACTGGCACAAAGTAAAATCAATTTCAGATCGAGCAAATATTCCGGTAATTATCAATGGAGAGATTTGGAACCCTGAACAGGCGACCAACGCCCTGCGTGAGAGCGGTTGCAATGACTTAATGCTCGGCCGCGGCGCTTTAGCATGCCTGGATCTGGCGGCCAGTATTCAGGCACACAAACATGGCAAACAATACACTTCAATGACTTGGCTGCAAGCATTGATGGTATTGGTGAACTATTTACGCAGCACCGAAAACAAGCATCCAATGTTCGTCAGTAACCGCGGCAAACAGTGGTTGGTATTTCTAAAGATGCACTATCCAGAAGCGAAGCTGGCATTCCATCAAATTAAACGTTTGAAGGAAGCAGCCGACGTTTTTGCAGTGCTTGGGGCAAGTCTTAAGGCGTCGCTTTCATCGACTATGTCTCAATAACTAGCAATAACTAGGGTCAGATGCGACTTTCTATCATTGGTCAGATGCGACTTTCTATCATTTGAGTTAGACTAAGCGAAACCAATCATCGAAAAGGAGTTCGATATGGCAAGATTGCCGAGATTAGATGTGCCGGGCATTGCTCAACATGTTATCCAACGAGGTAATAACCGAAGTGTGTGCTTTGCGAGCGAGCAGGATTTCGCCGCGTATGCGAACTGGCTTCACGAGTATTCGATTCGCCACAGGGTTGCAGTTCACGCCTGGGTCTTGATGACCAATCACGTACATCTCTTGCTAACACCGCAAACGAAAGGCGGTGTGTCATCATTGATGCAATCGGTAGGCCGTCGCTACGTACCCTATTTCAACTATCAATATCGTCGATCGGGCACATTGTGGGAAGGTCGTTTCAAGGCTTGTTTAGTTCAATCGGAACGTTACCTTTTAGAGTGTTATCGCTATATAGAATTAAATCCTGTTCGTGCCGATATGGTGGCGTGCCCAGGCGAGTACAAATGGTCTAGTTTTCAAGCCAATGGACTTGGGAAGACGAGTAAACTGGTGACGCCTCACGCGGAGTATCTGAGCCTGGGCGCGACTACGCAAGAGCGCACGCAGAATTACCGGTCGTTCTTTGATGGCCAAGTTCGTTCTGAAATATTGAAGCAGATCCGACAATCAACACGCAAAGGATTAGTAATAGGCAACCAGCGATTCGCGCAAGAGATCGAAGAGCTCACTCTAAGGCGTGCTAGACCGGCACGGTTAGGAAGGCCGACCAAAACCAATTTGAGGGATTAAGTCGCATCTGACCCTAGTTATTTCTAGTTATTTAAGTTATTAAAATGCTCCTGAAGCCGTTAAAGCCAGACGGTATTGCGATGGCTATAACTGACAAATATTTTTGATCGTGGATCCATTCTCTACCGCAGTAACATAAAAGACACCAGGCTTGACTGACAACTCATCGCTTTCAGTTTTTTATCATACGAGAAAACCAAATATAGACAATTGCCTGTTAACCAGTCAACATGACGGATTCAGTTTTGCAATTATGGCGTTGCTGTGCAAGGATCTAGAGATGGGTGTCAGAGTTATTCTGCTCCCTCTACTCTTTCTAGTTTTTTACTGATCTCGAAATTCATTGTTAAAGATTGGGCCTAGGCCGAACGGCGCAACGAAAACCTGGTTGGCTAAATGAAAAGCGACAAAACCCTTGCAGCTATTGGCTGAATCAAAATGGCTTTGAACTTCAAAAAAATAGCGATTGAGTGTGTCTGCGTTAGCGCATTAGTTTTCAGTACTTCATCCATCGCCAATGGTGACTCACTATTATTAAAGGCTGATGTTGGGATTCTGATTCATGATGCTACCTATAAGCCGCAACCCGATTGGTGGCCTGACGGGTTCGAGTGGGATGGTACCGGACGAAACTCCGATTCTTCATATCGCTACGGCGCATCCATGATTCGCTATAACGGTAATAATTTACATTTCTGGGCCTGTTCTGAAGGCGATGGCAAAATTGGTATTGCTGACTATATTCGCTACCGTCACTCAAGCAACGGCGGGCTAAGCTGGACCGTGGACAAGATCGTCCTGGCCCCTACCATAGGTAGCGACGACGGTTGGGCAGTGTGTGATCCGAATGTGGTGAAATTTGGCGATTTTTACTATTTGGCCTACACCGCCACAATAGATTCTGCCAGTGGTGGTTTAAACAATCATATTTTTGTGGCACGTTCGGACAAGCCTGACGGACCCTTTCATAAATGGAATGGCACTGGCTGGGCTGGTCAGCCGAAAGCTATTATCGAGTATACCGGGCCAGCAGATCGATGGGGCTACGGAGAACCAAATATGGTAGTGGTCGAAGATACCTTATTCTTGTATTTTACCGACGGCGAAACCCACGGTAAAACAAGGGTAGCCACTGCCGATGCCCGGAGCACCAACTGGCCGGAAACAATGGTTCAGCAGGGCTTTGCGACCGCCAACCGCGACATGGGCGAAGATCAAACTGATGTTAAATACCTGCCAGAGGTAGGCCTGTTCATTGCCACTGCGGTAGGCGAGCGATTTACCGAACAGAGTTATGTGCATGTCTGGTGGTCAGCCGACGGGTTGAGATTTCAACCGGTAACAAATGACAATATTTATATTAACATTCTACCAACCGCCCACAATCTGGGTATGTCCGGCAACGAACTCGGCCACGCAGAAATGGGCCGTAAGGAATTTATCACCTACAGTTATACGGGGCCTGACGGGGACTGGGGTAGATGGAATGCCAGGCTGCATCCGGTTGAAATTACCGGCGCTGGTTGGCTGCCTGGCGAACAGCAAGCAAGTAGCTTTAATATGGCACCAATCATTATGCTGCTTTTGGACCAAGATAATTAAAGGGTCTAATTAAAGGAGCCAAAACCTTTTGTTAATAATTTGTGGCCTGCTTAACTAAATAACTAGGGTCAATAACTAGGGTCAGATGCGACTTTCTATCATTTGAGTTAGACTAAGCGAAACCAATCATCGAAAAGGAGTTCGATATGGCAAGATTGCCGAGATTAGATGTGCCGGGCATTGCTCAACATGTTATCCAGCGAGGTAATAACCGAAGTGTATGTTTTGCGAGCGAGCGCGATTTCGCCGCGTATGCGAACTGGCTTCTTGAGTATTCGATTCGCCACAGGGTTGCAGTACACGCCTGAGTATTCATGACCAATCACGTACGTACATTTCTTGCTAACAACGCAAGAGCGCACGCAGAACTACCGTTCGATCTTCGATGGCCAAGTTCGCCCTGCAATATTGAAGCAGATTCGACAATCAACACGCAAAGGATTCGTAATAGGCAACCAACGATTGAAGCAAGAGATCAAAGCACTCACTCAAAGGCGTGCTAGGCCGGCACGGTTAGGAAGGCCAACCAAAACCAATTTGAAGGATTAAGTCGCATCTGACCCTAGTTTTAGCATCTGACCCTAGTTTTTGTTGTTACTTAGGCGGCTATTTTTGGAGATTCGATAATGAGCAACTGGCGATGTTGGGGCTCTCGAATATATTGTCTGCAATCCTACCTTTTATTATTGCTCCCATGGTATCCAGAAAAATAGGCAAAAGGCAAGGAGCGCTAACCTTTGGGCTACTTGCTGCAATAGTGTTTCCCGCTCCAGTCATATTAAGGCTGTTTAGGCTGCTACCCGAAAATGGTGATCCAGCACTGTTCCCAATTGTTTTGGGTTTTGGGATCGTTAGTATTACCTTAGTAATAGCGAACCGTATTTTTTTACTGCAATGATCGCGGATGTCGTTGAGGATAGTGCGGTCAAAACCGGACGTCGTTCTGAAGGTGTCTTCTTCTCAGCTGTGTCGTTTGTGCAGAAGCTTGTGACGGGCGTTGGCTTACTTGGCGCTTCTGCTGTATTGGCCTTGGCTAAGTTCCCAAAGTCTACGGCTCCGGCCGATGTCCCTGCAGAAGTTATCTTTCATCTTGGTACTTACTATGCACCGACCATTATTGTTACGATCATGTTGATGGTGGCCTGTCTTCTCTTCTACCGCATCGACCGTAATATACATGAAGAAAATTTGGCGACGCTAGCCTCTGCAAAAGAGACCTGAATATAAGGTTTCGTATCAAAAGCATGTTCGAATAACTAATGCAATAACTATGGCAGGTTCAATCTGACCCTAGTTATTCGAAGTTGCATCTGGCCCTAGTTATTGAAAAGAGCATTTGAGAAAGAATAGCAAGACACGGGGCCTTTAACGTTTTAGAATGCAACTTGACATTTGAGTGTTAGTTGTTCAAATTCAGGTAATAAAGTCTCATAATATCAAACAATGGGAATTCCTTTATGCGCCGAATACCGTCATAATGTATGGAACACGTAACTATGGTTGAGGAAAAATGGTCAGGAGGTCCAGTTTGACAGGGTTCGCCCTAAGATAGTTGGTGCTATGACATGGAAATCAAATCTATATGCTTAACCGACCTAGTCTGTTCCAGAAGATCTTTTTATGCGCTCTGTTGATGCTTGTTTTGGGCACTGCAACTGCCGAACCCCCTAAAGACAATAAGCTGTTTGCGCTAGTGATTGGTAATAGCGATTACCAACGCGTATCTAAATTAATCAATCCAGAAAATGATGCGCGTGATTTATCAAAAAAATTATCAGCGCTAGGTTTTGATGTAAGTCTTGTTCAAAATGTGGAGTCAAAAGCTGCATTTAAAAAACAGATCAGAAGCTATATAAAAAAATTAAGTAGCAGCAAGGATGCGGTTGGACTTTTTTTCTATGCTGGCCATGGTATACAAGTAAATGGAACCAACTACCTCATTCCAGTAAATAGTGACATTGCGGATGCGGCAGATTTGGAAGATGAAAGCATCTCTCTACCTTACTTAATGCAAATGGCCACCGATGCTGGAAATTCAATGAATATGTTTTTTATTGACGCCTGTCGAAACAATCCCTATCGGTCAATATTATCCAGCGCGACTCGCTCAATTCGTAAAGGCCTGGCCGACCAACAATCGCCAGAGGGTTCTATCATTGTTTTTGCCGCCAGCCCTGGCAAGGTAGCTGCAGACGGTGTTGGTAATAACAGCCCTTTTACAGAGGCTTTATTGAACACGATCGACCAGCCAGGCAAGCACGTGCTATTGATGCTGCAAGATGTTGTCAAAGGCGTTCGAGAAACCACCAAGGGTGCGCAACTCCCATGGGTACAATCATCAATGTATGGTGATTTTTATTTTGCAGGGTCAGAAGAGACGGCCATTGCGCCAATAGCGCCACCAGCAGCAAAGCAGCTCGGTTCAACTGCCGATACAGAAACCGTTTTTTGGAGCTCGGTTTCTGCTTCATCAAATACTCAAGCCTACACCGCTTACTTGGATAAATATCCAAAAGGCTTGTTCTCCGAATTGGCACACATAAAAATTAAGGACCTCGAAAGTAATGTGACCTTAAGTTCTGATTATGCCGATACTCTTAACCGAAGTTTGGATCGTTGCAGTGCGCATATTGATAACAATCAACTAACCTCAGGCGAAGGTAGTAATGCCCTAGATTGCTATAAAAATATTTTAACAGACTCGCCGGGTAATAATAGAGCACTGGCCGGGTTGTCACGCCTAGAAGGTAAGTACGACCTATGGGCTAGAAAAGCCATTGCGGGCAATTTGATCACCAAAGCAAAGAGCTACATTGACAAGATGAAATTGGTCAACCCAGGGAGCGATATGATTTTTAGTTTGGAAAAAGAACTGGGTGAGAGGCAGGCATTAATTGCAGCAGACGACAATAATGCTGACACAAACGATGTGACTAACGCCCTGCTAAATAAGAGACGTAACAAGAGTGTGAATGGTTACTTCAAGAATTAGCGATTGACAAATTTAATTAAAACAAAGGGGATAATAATCAGATGAGAAAAATAGGTATAACAACATTGATAGCAGGCGTATTAACTTTGACGGGTTGCGAAACGCTGCCTGTCAATTTAGGCGCGGCGCCTTCTAAGCAAACAACGGTAGCCTACGTGGCAGAGCGTAAGAAAAACATGTGCGTCAGCCAGGACCAATACCCTGAAACCGTTATTAAGTTGGTTTCTAAATATTCTAGATCAGATGAAAAACTGACGGTTGAGGAATATGGCGTAATCGGTAATGCATGGGGTGTGTACATGTCTGAAGAAGCTCAATTGAAATCTAATATCAACAATGAGCCGAATGTGTATTTTTCGTGTTTTTTGTTCGGCGACTCGTTCGGCAGAGGACTATCATTTGATTACTTTGGTATCCACAGAGATATGAAAAAATCGTTCCAGGCAGGCTTTCGTGAAGGTTATGGCGAGAGAAACTCTGATTTGGTAATGGGCGTTAATTTGAACCAGGCGGCTGAGCTGAAGTCTAAAGATTCGGCGATTCGGTTAATGGATGTCTACCGAGAAAAAATCATTGCTGATGTATTGGCCACCAGTCGTTTTAAAAAGGATTGGAGCGATATTATGGATGAAACCTTGCGTACCTTTGAAGAAATTACAGCAGAGGGTTCACCAGCTGAATCAAGAGCGTTCTTGTCTTCGTTTCCAGCACAATATGAAAAAGAGCTAGTTGTATTAACCGCATGCCTAGAGCGAAAAAATGCATGCGATTTACGCCCGGATGCGGTTAAACGTCGCACCGATTCGTTGATACCAATGAGTGACATCAATGAAATGCTTGAGGTCGGGTTTTCTAAATCCACCAAAGAAGTGAAAGTATTGAATCGTGGCATGAACTACGGCGTAATGACGGTACATATTAATGATAAAGATCGACCTGAAAATACTTACTTCAAATACAGTAGTTCCAGGAAAAAGAATCAAAGTTCAGCGTTAATGTTGGCTGACTCAAACGTGAGCAATCAAATTTTGCATGGCGATGGATTAGTTGAGCAGGTAAACAAAATTTCATGGTTGTTTGTAGGCCAGGAAATGGGCCGCAAGTTCAACCACAACCTGATTTCTAGAAGTGAACTAATCGAATGGATCAAGCGCGCAAGATCTATTATGGAATCCAAATCTGGAGACAACTACTACGATACTTCTATCCGGTTGTTGCGTGATGGCTTTAGAGGCGACGCTGGATACGGTGCTGGCGGTAAAAAAGAGTGGGAACGGTTAAAAAAAGAGACAAACTTAAATATTTAGGAACGCTGATTAATGGTTATGTAATCCAAAGGAACCAATCAAACAACTTATCTGCAAGAGCGAGATGAGGATTGGTTCCTTAAATTACACATCTCTATGCCAGTCTATGCGGTTCAACTCTAGAGTTAAATTCATCCATAGCGAATAACTAGGGTCAGATGCGACTTTCTATCATTTGAGTTAGACTAAGCGAAACCAATCATCGAAAAGGAGTTCGATATGGCAAGATTGCCGAGATTAGATGTGCCGGGCATTGCTCAACATGTTATCCAGCGAGGTAATAACCGAAGTGTATGTTTTGCGAGCGAGCGCGATTTCGCCGCGTATGCGAACTGGCTTCTTGAGTATTCGATTCGCTACAGGGTTGCAGTACACGCCTGAGTATTCATGACCAATCACGTACGTACATCTCTTGCTAACAACGCAAGAGCGCACGCAGAACTACCGTTCGATCTTCGATGGCTAAGTCCGCCCTGCAATATTGAAGCAGATTCGACAATCAACACGCAAAGGATTCGTAATAGGCAACCAACGATTGAAGCAAGAGATCAAAGCACTCACTCAAAGGCGTGCTAGGCCGGCACGGTTAGGAAGGCCAACCAAAACCAATTTGAAGGATTAAGTCGCATCTGACCCTAGTTTT
>JBLHMH010000136.1:0-9216 GCA_047621785.1 Polaribacter sp.
GAAATACGGATCATCGATGGGGCGAACGTTAAAAAGTCGAGCCAAGAAATCACGTAGAGACCATAGCTGGGTTATTGGGTTGGGTAGGGCCATGGAACCAGCGCGACTTCGAAGCTCGGCGCTATACCAACTTATAGCTTAAGTCGGCTTCTACCGTAATTAGTTGATTAGTAAATTCATAATTATTAATCTTGATTGAGTTAAGGTTTTCGTAAAAGCTCCAAACTTGTCCCAAATGGCGACCCAAAAACGCAAGTTCAGATAGTTAGTTCTTCACTTGGTGTATTCTCGTTAATCATGAACACTATGGTTGTTCATCACCTTGTTGTTTGCCACGACAGCAAAAAAACCAATGCGCAAACCAGCCTAGAGCAAAGGTGACAATCAACCATATCCAAATTTGTAAAAATAAATACCACATTTTGTTCTCCCGCTTATGTCTTGATAAGGCTTTGTCTATAGACGACTGAGCTTAGTTCTTGATGGTGAATTCAATGCGTCGGTTAGCAGCTCTACCTTCGGCATTAGCATTGTCATCGATGGCTTGAGTGGCTCCATAACCGCGGGTGGTAAATCGATCTGCAGTTAAACCTAGCTGCATAACTGCCTCCACCACGGCCATAGCACGGCGTGTACTCAGCTCCATATTTAAATCTGTTGTGCCTATCGAATCCGTATGACCCGCCACTTCAAACTTGGCATCAGGGCAGCGTTTAGCGGTATTCGCAATATTCTGGATCAAGCCATTACTGTCTTGCGTAATGGACGCGTTACCAGACTCAAAATTTATTCTGGCGCTGTCTAATAGTTGGTTTAAAAGCTCTTGGCATATACCGTTTTCAACCAGCGGCGGTGGAACCACCAGCAATAGGTTGTTTATTTTTCCTGCGAATACAGAAGCCAATTGATCTTGCAGCGCCACCTTGGTGGTTTCAGTTTCAACCTTACCATGTAGCGATAATTCATCCCCTCTCACCGAGACACTCGCACCCTCTGTCAAAAAGTCAGTGGCGATTAGCAGCTTACCCGCTGATTCAATGTCGGCAATATTTCTACCGACTGTCAATTGATTAACGATGTTCTCTGCGCCGTGTTTAACGATGGCCGCGTTTACAAATGTGTCTATGGCTTGTTGGTTGGCCAAGGCGCCGGCAAGGATTAGTTTGCCTGATAAATTTCGTATTTCCAGCGAAAAGGGGTCGGGCGGGGCAATGTCACCAATAAATTGCACGGTTCTCACCCCATTCGCTTGAATTGTGATTTGCACGGCTTGGGAAATAGACTCTGTATTTGGTGCGGTGCCAGTTAATAAGACATCGCGACCGTTATTGTAAGTTTCGGGTTTTGCCCAATTGTGATCGGGTGTAAGAGATAGCGCCGCATTGTCAGCGACGTCTTGTTCGATGGCAGACCAATTCAAATACAACAATGGAATTAGTATTAATAGTGGAAATAGCAACAACGGCCAAATCCCTGCACAAAAAAGAGAGCAATGCTTCATGGAGTATCTATATTCCTCTAAATGTCTTTAAAAGTTACAAACTCACATCGACATCTTAAACGTAAGATGTGCAAAGTTAATTATCCCTCGCTTCTTACATAACAATCCTAGTCTAAAATTTATTTGTCAACGTAGATCAATTTATTATGACAAGTCAAAAAGCAAATAGCTATAAAACTAGCTGTTTTTAACCATTCTCTGACAGATTAAGGTCTAGCCTCCCGCACACCCAAGCAGTTTGTACAGCATTACCCATGATCAGTGGTACGCGTTGCTTAACTGCGTTAGCCGTTAGGTGATTTTGAGCTTGTTAATCAGTTGTTGCTTATTCACAAATGCGCTTAGTTCATCGAATTCCATCAATGGACCGACGCCAGCGGGTGTGCCTGTGAGTACTACATCACCCGGCATCAGAGTAAAAACCTTGCTTATTTGTTCCAATAGTTGTGGGATTGGCGTAAGCATCATCTTGCTATTTCCGTGCTGGCGATTTTCATCATTGATAACCAATTGCAATTCAATATTAGCAAAGTCAAAGCTCGCTTCTGATTTAACAAACCGTGAAAGCACGCAACTATTATCAAACGCTTTTGCGCGTTCCCAAGGTAACCCTTGTTGTTTTAACTTGGTTTGCACATCACGCAAGGTTAAGTCGATGCCGAGACCAACCCCGGCTATAGCAGAAGTAAATTCGTGGCTTGTTGGGTTGATTTGCTCGCCGATTAATAGTGAAATCTCCAATTCATGATGCAGCTCTCCGAGATGCGCCAAGTGGCTAATCTTTAAGTCTTGCCTGGCATCACAAATTGCCGAATGTGGCTTAATAAACAGCACGGGCTCGTCAGGTACTGCTGAGCTCATTTCCTTAACATGGTCAGCGTAATTTCTACCCACACAGACTACTTTAGAGCAGTTTAGAGCGATTACATCGCCTGTGGCGTGCCATTGGTGTTGATAGTCTGGCATTTATCTATTCTTGGGTTAATCAAGCAATTGTTCAAAAAAGCTGCGTAAGCCAGCCTCTTTTCCGTTCTCCCAAGCCATTAAAGCAGCCGTACCAATTACTGCAATATCGGCATGCTTGCCGATAAAGCTGACATCTTGCGCATCGCTTACTCCAAAGCCTACCGCTAAAGGTAGCTCGGTAAACTGATGACACCGTTCGATAAACTCAGCAACATCTTGATTCATGCTGGTAGCAGAACCAGTAACACCTTTGCGTGCGACCGTATAAATAAAACCATTTGCGGCGGCGGCCAATTGCTGAAGACGGTCATTGCTATTAGTCGGAGTCATTAGCATGATCGGTGCCAAGTCTAACTCTATTGCAATAGTATGGAGTTCAGTGGCTTCTTCAACCGGTAAGTCGGGGAGAATAAAAGCGACTCCACCGGCTTCTTTTAAGCTCTCTAGAAATGCCCGATGACCGGTTTTGAAAACCGTGTTGTAGTAGCCCATCATGATCACTTTGAAGGGGAATTGCGCACTAACCTTGCGCATAAAGTCAAAGCAGTCACTAACGTGGACGCCGCTATTTATGGCTTCCTGATTCGCTTTCACAAACAGTGGGCCATCTGCTGAGGGCTCAGAAAATGGAAATTGTAATTCAACCAGGTCAACGCCAAACTCGGCCATGATTTCAAGTTCCTTCCAGTTGTCTTCAAAGGAAGGGTAGCCGCAAACCACGTGCGTCATAATCATCGCGTCGCGACCGCGCGACTCTAAAGAACTTTTCTGTTGAGCGATATACTCGGTTAAATTCATCTCACTGGCCCTCATCGCCGGTCGTGGATTTATTTGTACCGCTGCTTTCGCGATGGTATTGATCTGCTTTTTGTTTGATAAAGGTTTTCCAGTGTGCGTCATCTAATGCGTCAGCAATAGTGAAAATATCTTTGTCTCCACGGCCTGACATATTAATCAGAATCACCTCGTCAGTTGACATATGTTCTGCTTCCTTGATCGCCTGAGCAAACCCATGCGCGCTTTCCAAGGCTGGAATTAGGCCCTCGGTAAGCATGCACATTTTCAATGCTTCGGTGACCTGAGTATCGGTAACCGCCTCAAACCTAACTCGGTTTTGCTCCCAAAGGTGAACTAAAATTGGATTAACGCCAATATAGTCAAGCCCGGCAGCGACTGAGTGCGTTTCAAGCATATTGCCGTCATCATTTTGTAGGAAGTAGGTTTTCATGCCTTGCGCAACACCTACTGAAGCATCTTTATACGCTAAACGTGCAGCGTGATTGCCTTTGCCTGGACCAAAACCACCGGCTTCACAGCCGATCAATTGAACATCGGCATCATCCATAAAGCCCTGAAATAAGCCAATTGCATTAGAACCACCGCCAACACAGGCGTAGATACGGTCGGGTAGTTTCCCAGCGCTGCTCAATATCTGTTCGCGCGCTTCGCGACCTATGACCGACTGAAACCAGCTCACCATTTCTGGGAAAGGGTGGGGGCCGCAAGCGGTCCCCAAAACATAGTGGGTGTCATCCATATTGGTGACCCAGTCTCTAAGGCATTCATTAATGGCATCTTTTAAGGTTTGTTGGCCATCCGTCACGGACACGACTTCAGAACCCATGTTTTCCATCCAGAACACGTTAGGTCGCTGGCGAGCAACGTCTACGGCACCCATATAAATCTTGCTTTTGAAGCCAAAGCGAGCAGCCATAGTTGCGGTTGCATAACCATGTTGGCCTGCGCCGGTCTCAGCTATAACGCGAGTTTTACCCATGCGCTTGACTAGCAATCCTTGGCCCATCACATTGTTGATTTTGTGCGAGCCAGTATGGTTTAAATCCTCGCGCTTAACGTAAATTTGAGCACCGCCGAGTCTATTCGAAAGATTCTCTAGGTGAGTGACTGGCGTAGGTCGACCGGAGTATGACTGCAACAATGCAATGAACTCTTGCCAAAAGCTCGGGTCGTCCTTGGCCTCACGAAAAGCTAGTTTCAGTTCTTCAATGGTGGTGTGCAGAATTTCCGGAAGGAAAGTGCCGCCGTATTCACCGTAATAACCTTCACGGCCGTCTTTGAAATCAAATAAATCCATACTAATAAAATTACATTAATTGTGGTTCACGCAGTTCTAGCCAAGCGAAGAGGGTTAAAACGAACCTTGAAAAAGGTAGCTTATCGTAACATTCAGGCAGCTATTGAAATAGACACAAATTTCATTATTCTAGCGCTAGTTTGGGATTTAATGGCTGGCTTGGGCGCACTCTGGGGCAAGTTTTGCACTGATGATTTAAGGATGCCATGCATAAGTAGCTAACCCTTACAATTAACAGCATCGCAGTGTGCTAATACTATGTAATATTAAAGCCCTTTATCTCGATGTTTTGATGGCCCTGATGTACCACGCTGGATATTAAACCATCCCCAATCTGAATCTGTTGCAAGGTAAATGGTTGTGCAGGTTGATCTGTATCTTCAAATTTCAGATCAAATGAGTTTGGACTGGCTAAATCCATTTCATTCATTTTGAAATTTATTCCCTGGCCAGTTGCTTTGCCATAAGCTTCTTTGCGGGTCCAGTATGCAAGAAAACGCCGTGCATCAATACTGCCATCATCTTGAGTAACGTAGCAAGTTTCGGCCGCGCTGAAGCGTTTCTTCACAATTGCCGCAAAGTTGCTGCGCCGGGAAAGTGATTCAATATCCACGCCAACCGCTTTAAACCGGGCAAACGCAAGTAGCGCCACGCCGCTTGAGTCGATGACCGTGTCGGTGAAATTAAATTGAATATCGCTGGGGTTTGGATTGAGGTAGGGTTTATTTAAGCGGCTATAGCTAAGTTTCACCTCTTGTGCAGACATCCGGTTGTACGCGCCAAGTATGTTCATCAAATGATAACGTCCCGCCAGATACGATTCTTGTAAAGCTGGGGTGGCGCGGCGATGGTATTTGTCTCGTTGTGTGTCATTAAGTAGCTCAATGGCATCTTCTTGTTGCTTACTATCCAAGCTTAGGGCAATCAACCACAGGTGCAGTTGATTTTTAAGCAAGCTCGGCGGTGAACTGGAATCGGCGATTTGCCATTCAAGTGTTTTACCAATCTGCTCTTTTTGGTGGCGCTGCGTCACATTAGATACCTAATTAATAAAAACAACTAACATTAGAAAATTAAAATGAGTATTTCATTGAACAATAGAAAGTATTCGTGCGTTGCCTTGGTCTATTCCAACGTTATATGAACTCAACTGATATGATACTAGTATGAATCCTAAAATTATCCTAGCGGTCGTCGTGATCGCCCTCTTCGGGGCCTTTTTTGCATTTGATCTGCAACAATACTTCTCTCTAGAGTATTTGAAACAGCAACAAGGCGCACTCAACGATTTGTACTTCAATAAGCCTCTATTGGTGGCCGGTGGGTACTTTATAATTTACGTAGTATTTGCTGCATTGGCTTTGCCGGCGGCTCTTATTCTTACCTTGGCTGGTGGCGCAATATTTGGGTTTTGGACAGGTTTTATCTTAGTTTCATTCGCCAGCACGATCGGCGCTACCATTGCCTTCATTTTAACCCGTTATTTATTTCATGAGAGCATCGAAGCCAAGTTTGGTGATCGTTTAAAAACCATGAATACAGGGATTGAGAAAGAGGGGGCGTTATATGTTTTTGGGATGCGCTTAGTACCCCTATTTCCGTTCGTAATGGTTAATTCATTACTGGCTTTAACCAAATTGAAAACGTGGACATTCTACTGGGCAAGTCAAATAGGAATGCTGGCTGGCACTGCTGTCTACGTCAACGCTGGTACCCAAATAGCCAAAATAGATAGCTTGGGCGGCATTGCTAACCCTAAATTGATTCTGTCATTTGCTTTACTAGGCGTTTTCCCGATTGTTGCTAAAAAGGTTCTAAATATAATAAAGTCGCGCAAAGCGCAAGTTGGGTAGATGCAGCGTCACTAAGGGATTTAATTTAGACAGACAATAGTTAAATAAAATTTAAGGAAAGTAGATATGCCAAAGTATGAAGCTAATTTAGTTGTGATTGGTGCGGGCTCGGGTGGTTTAGTGAGCGCTTTAATAGCGGCGGCGGTTAAATCCAAAGTCATACTGATCGAACGACACAAGATGGGGGGCGATTGCTTGAATACAGGTTGCGTGCCCAGTAAAGCAATCTTGCGATCCGCTAAAATTGCTTCGTATATGCATCGTGCTGAAGAGTTTGGAATTGAATCAGTGCCGGTAAAGCCAGTTTTCAGTAAGGTGATGAAGAGAGTTCATAAGGTTATTGAAACCATCGAGCCACATGACTCGATTGAGCGCTTTACAAGCCTTGGTGTTGAGTGTGTGACTGGCGAGGCCGAGATAGTAGATCCTAATACAGTGAAGGTGGGTGATCGCATGATCACTACTGCAAGTATTATTATTGCGGCGGGTGCTCGCCCGTTTGTGCCGCCAATTGAAGGCATCGACCAAATTAAATATCTGACTTCTGATAATGTCTGGGAGTTACAAGAGTTACCCAAGCGCTTAGTGGTACTTGGTGGCGGACCAATCGGTTGTGAGTTAAGTCAGGCATTTGCAAAATTGGGTAGCGAGGTAACCACCGTTGAGATGATGGGGCAACTAATGGGGCGTGAAGACCATGATGTTGCAGATGTTATAACGAAGCGCTTTGAAAATGATGGGATTCGAGTTCTTACCAATCATAAAGCGGTTAAATTTACAGTTGAAAATGGCGAGAAAATACTGCATTGCGAATCGCAGGCAGGCCCGATAGAAGTACCCTTCGATGACGTTTTGGTGGCCGTGGGGCGCAAGGCTAATAGCGATGAAATGAAGCTGCAAGAATTAGGCATTAAACTGCGTGGCAATGGCACCATTGAAACCGATGAATATTTACGCACCGCAGTACCCAATATTTTTGCCTGTGGAGATATCACCGGGCCTTATCAGTTCACTCATACCGCGTCTCACCAAGCATGGTTTGCGACGGTCAACGCTCTATTTGGTTTCGCCAAAAAATTTAAAGTGGATTATCGTGTCATTCCTTGGGCAACGTTTACCATGCCCGAAGTCGCAAGGGTTGGCATAAATGAAAATGAAGCGAAAGAACAAGGGCTCGATTACGAAGTTACCCGCTACGGGATTGATGATTTAGATAGGGCGATAGCGGATGGTGAGGCACACGGTTTTGTCAAAGTTATTACTCCCAAAGGAAAAGATAAAGTGTTGGGTGTGACTATTGTTGGGCATCATGCTGGAGAGCTAATAGCGGAATATGTATTGGCGATGAAATACAATCTAGGCCTGAACAAGATTCTAGGGACTATTCATCTTTACCCAAGCTTGGCGGAATCAAATAAATTCGTCGCTGGCAATTGGAAAAGAGAGCACCAGCCGCATGGGCTCTTGAAGTGGGTGGAGCGATTGCACAATTGGCGTCGCTAACTTCAAATCTATAGAGCTGACCGACTAGATTTTAATAGAAGCTCGTCATTGTTAGGGCTTTGGTAAAGGTGATTTTCCAAAATTAGGCTCAAAATTTTATATTTAAATTACTCAGTTAACTCTGATATCCCGTTCAGCGAGACTTGAAAATCCGATATAGTTCGGTCATATCAGTGATGACGCACTACGTCATCTAAATTGCACATTGGCCTGTTCCTTCTGTCGTTGCAAGTGTGCGCTCCTAGGATTAGTCTCTCGACATTAAAGCGGTTGAGTACTTAGAGCTGCATAAACCTTTAATTTAACATTAATGAAATCTATAAAATTTACTATCAGGGTCGTTTTGCTGACGATTGTGGTCTTTGTTTGCAACTCAGTTCACGCCGCGCCACAGGCAAAATCACTCCTGTTTTGGGATGATTCAGAACCTTCCAGTGGTTTAGCTCCAAATCATTTGCGATGGCAGCAATTACTGGATAAATTTGTCATCACGGAGCATCCCTTAGGTATCCATAGAGTAGACTATGGTGCTTTTAGTGCCGCAGACGAAAAACAGCTTCGTGGGTATTTAGCATATCTGCAGCAATTGGATCCTAGGCAGTTAAACAAACAAAGACAGAAAGCCTATTGGTTGAACTTGTATAACGCAACAATGGTTTTAATTGTAGTTGTAGCGCAACCAAGTGAGTCCATTCGAAGCGTAGATAGAAAAAATTATGGGTGGCAGAACGATTTAGTATTGCTGGTCAAAAGCTGTCATTGGACAACATAATGCACGGTATTTTACGGCCGTTATTTAAAGATGAAAGAATTCACTTTGCACTAAATCTCACCACTTTGGGTTCTGCTGATATTAATCCACTAGCTTACACGGGTGACAACGTTGAGGAGTTGATAGACCAAGCGTCGCGTGATTTTCTGCAGCAACCACGGGCTGTAGATTTTAGTGATGATAAATTGATCCTCTCGCGCCTTTTTTACTGGTATGAATCTGACTTTGGCGCGAATTTCACCGAGCTTAAAAACTACCTCAAAAAATATCAAAGTCCGGAGATTGCTGAAAGGATAGAGGCGAGCAAGGGAGTGGATTATCAATACGATTGGTCGTTAAATAAACCCTAATGATTTTGCCGCTGTATCAAGTTTAGGCCCTAACGCACCTAGCGTTTATCCTGAATAGACTAATCATGCTTTTAAAACCTCTTTAAACGTATCATACTTCCCCGCTATGGTTGGGTTCATAGTCAAAGCTAAATAAGAGTTGCAATGAATACGATAAGAAAACGATGTTGAGGGCG
>JBLHMH010000137.1:0-9196 GCA_047621785.1 Polaribacter sp.
CATCTTCTTTTAGAATACGGTCGTTCTTGCCAGTACCCTTAATAGTGTTGGCGTCTAAGTTATTGTCGGCGATTAATTTACGCACGGCAGGACTTAATTTGTCAGAATCGTCGCTGCTATCGGCCTGCGCAGTAGTCGCTGCGGCAGCCGTAGGGGAGGCATCGGCGGAGGCTGATGGTCCGGCGGCAGCACCTTCTTCGATAATAGCGAGCAATTCCTGCTCACCAACCACTGCGCCTTCTTGATGAAAAATTTCTTTGATCACGCCGTTCACATTACTGGGAACTTCTAGGACCACTTTCTCAGTTTCAATGTCGACAATGTTTTCATCGATGCTAACTGCATCTCCGACTTTTTTGTGCCAAACGGCAACCGTGGCATCAGCGACAGATTCTGGAAGGATAGGGACTTTAACTTCAAATGACATAATTAGTGCTCCTGGTTGGAGAGGCTGTGGTCTACAATTAAGGTTTGTTTTTCGTCAAGCGGGGATGCCGATAAGGCATCGCTGACCAACTGTTTTTGTTGCTCTCGATGAATCGATAAATAGCCAGCTGCCGGTGATGCCGAAGCATCACGACCAGCATAAAGTAACTTGTGGTCGTCGCCAATGCAAACTCGCAGGTGATGCATGATTTGATACCACGCGCCTTGATTTTTAGGTTCCTCCTGACACCAGACAACTTCAAGCGCATTTGAATAGCGGTCGATCTCAGCAATCACCTCGTCGCGAGGGAAAGGGTACAATTGTTCTACGCGACAAATGGCGATGTCTTTTATTTTGTCTTCACGGCGTTGTTCTAATAAATCGAAATAGACCTTACCGGTACAGAAGACCACTCGTTTCACATTTTTATCGGTGAGTTCATCGATTTCTGGAATAACCGTTTGGAAACTACCGCTGTGCAGCTCTTTCAATGTTGAAGTCGATAGTTTGTGCCTTAATAGGCTTTTTGGCGTCATTACAATCAAGGGCTTACGGTACGGGCGAAGCATTTGACGGCGAATCATATGGAACATTTGAGCTGGAGTGCTGGGGTAGCAAACCTGCATATTATGCTGAGCACAAAGTTGCAAATAGCGTTCCATACGAGCCGATGAATGCTCCGGGCCTTGACCTTCGTATCCATGTGGTAGAAACATGGTTAAGCCACTCAAGCGGCCCCATTTTGCTTCACCACTACTAATGAACTGGTCCATTACAACCTGTGCGCCATTGGCGAAATCACCAAACTGAGCTTCCCAAATAACCATTGTTTTAGGGTCGGAGCACGAATAGCCGTATTCGAATGCGAGGACTGCTTCTTCGGATAAAAGAGAATTAATAACTAGAAAATCTGGTTGATTTTTTTTGATATTGCGCAGCGGAACATAGACATCTTTATTATTAACGTTGTGCAGGGTAGCGTGTCGATGGAAAAAAGTACCTCGTCCAGCATCTTGCCCTGATAGGCGTATCGAAAAATCATCGTCTAACAATGTCGCATAAGCTAGGTTTTCGGCCATACCCCAATCGAGCGCTAGATTTCCGGCTTTCATTTTTTCACGATCTTGCATGATTTTAGCGGCCCGCGGATGCAGTTCTAAATCCTCGGGCAGGTCTAATAATCGTTCCGCTAAAAAATCTAATCGTTTAGCACTTAATCCTGTCTTAGTCTCGTGTCGCCATTGAATATTAAAATAGGGCGACCAGTCCACCGTGTGATCGCCTTGTTCTACCCTGATAAATTCGGGTACCACGCGATCGCCGGCAACCATTGCTGCACGATAGTCAGCATTGATTTTCTGTTCATGCTCTGGCGTGATAACGCCTTGATCAATTAAGGTCTGGGCATAGAGTCGGCGAGTAGTGTCTAGGGCCTTAATGTTTTTGTACATCATTGGCTGTGTTACAGACGGCTCGTCTGATTCGTTATGGCCATGACGACGATAACAGACTAAGTCAATCACGACGTCTTTGCGGAATTTCATGCGGAATTCGAGTGCGATTCTAGTCGCGAATACGACGGCCTCTGGGTCATCACCATTGACATGAAAGATCGGCGCGCCAACCATTTTGGCAATCTCAGTACAGTAGGGAGTCGATCGAGCGTCTTTCGGGTTACTGGTGGTAAAACCAATTTGGTTATTGATCACAATATGTACAGTGCCGCCCGTTCGGTAGCCGTGACAACCAGACATCTGAAATGTTTCCATAACCACGCCTTGACCAGCAAAGGCGGCATCACCGTGAATGGAAATAGGCAATACCGTTGCGCCTGTAGCATCGTCACGACGTTCCTGGCGCGCACGTACCGAACCCTCAACCACTGGGCTGACAATCTCTAGGTGTGAGGGGTTAAAGGCTAAGGATAAATGGACCGGCCCGCCCTTTGTCTGAATATCAGATGAGAAGCCTTGGTGATACTTGACGTCGCCACTGGCGGCAAATTCGTTAATTTGGTATTTACCCTCAAATTCAGAAAATAGATTGCCGGGTGATTTTCCGAGTGTATTGATTAACACGTTCAGTCGACCCCGATGCGCCATGCCGATAATGAATTCCTTAATGCCATCAGTGCCGCCTTGTTGAATGATGTAATCCAACATCGGGATCAAGCTCTCTCCACCTTCAAGTGAAAAGCGCTTTTGCCCAACATATTTGGTGTGCAGGTAGCGTTCCATGCCTTCAGCCGCGGTTAACCTTCCTAAGATGTGTTTTTTCTGATCTTGGTTAAAAGGACTAGTGCCAATCGGTACTTCAATTTGGGTTCGTAACCACCGGCGTTGCTCAGCACTCGCCATATGGCCGTATTCGTAACCGATTGACCGGCAATATGAATGCTCCAGCAGGGCAATGATGTCTCTTAGCGGAAGTCGATCAGGGCCACGCAGGGGGCCGGTATCAAATACCGTGTCTAAATCAGCATCGCTAAGCCCGTGGTACTCAATCTCTAACTCTGAGTCGTCTTGAGCTTCCATCTCGTTGATAGGATCAATCTTGGCGCGTTTATGTCCTAAGGCTCGATAAGTACTGATTAAACGCGAAACGGAGCCCTGTTTCGCTGCCATGCTGTCATCTAAGCCAGGAGTCGATGTGCCACTGCCACTTGAACCTGAGTTGGAAACGAAGTCCACGGCTGGCAGACTGCTAAAATATTGCTGCCACTCACTGGAAACGGAGTTGGGGTCTTCCTGATATTGCTCAAATACGTCTTCTAAAAACGCAATGTTTTGCCCATTTAGTAAACTTGAAGGGTCCGCTTTGGATTGCATATTATTGCTCTTTGATTAATTGCTTATCGAATCGAATGTTAGTTTTTTTGTTTGAAATGCTCATTCAAACAAGCACAGATTAAGCTTGTCGATATCTGAACAGCGAATAATAACTAAAACCGACCCGTGATGGGTGATTAACGTGTTTTTTTGGCTGAAATTATTGTAATTACGAATGCTGGGGGTAATGCAGACTATTCGCAATGCGGTACGCATAAAAAAACGACCCAAGAAGGTCGTTTTTTTATTTGTTAAGACACAAAGATCAGTTTGACCGCAAACAGTTTCTTACTAGCTACGGTAATTGTCCGGTACATGACGCTCGCCCATGCCTTGATAGTTTTGACGCGGACGCGCGATTCGAAATTCTGGGTCAGCCATTAGTTCCATCCATTGGGCAAGCCAGCCAGCGGTTCGCGGTATTGCAAACAACACCGTGAAAACCTCCATCGGGAAACCCATGGCTTCGTAGATTAATCCAGAGTAAAAATCGACATTAGGGTAAAGATTGCGCTCTACAAAGTATTCATCTTCTAAAGCAATTCGTTCAAGCTCCATAGCAACGTCGATCAACGGGTTGCGGCCCGTGACTTCAAATACTTCATCGGCAATTTTTTTCACGATTTTGGCGCGCGGATCATAGTTTTTGTAAACTCTGTGACCAAAGCCCATCAAACGTAATTCGCCACCTTTGCAACGCGCGACATAGTCTGCGACTTTATCTTTGGTGCCGATTTCGCGCAACATATTGAGTACTGCTTCATTTGCACCACCATGTGATGGACCATACAGTGCAGCTGCTGCGCCGGCAACGGCGACAAACGGATCCGATTTAGAGCTGGCGATATTACGCATTGCGCTGGTTGAACAATTTTGCTCATGATCGGCATGCAAGATAAACAATATATCCAAAGCGCGTTCTAATACTGGATGTGCTTGATAGCGTGGCTCGACCATGCGGTACATCATATTCAGAAAGTTGCCGGTGTAACTTAATTCATTATCAGGGTAAATGAATGGCAATCCTCTACTATTGCGGAATGCATAAGACGCAATGGTCGGTGTTTTACCGATTAAACGACAGGCCTGCAATAAACGAACATCCGCGTCGTCGACATTTCTCGCATCTGGATAGTAGGTAGACAGAGCGGCGACTGTACTTATGAATACACCCATTGGGTGTGCGTCATAGTTAAAGCCTTTTAACAAGTGTTTGGATTTTTCATGCAACATGGTGTGGTGAGTAATGCGCTGTTCCCAGTCACTGGATTCTTGTGCATTGGGTAATTCACCGTTGAACAATAGATAGACAACGTCCAGAAAAGTGCTCTTCTCTGCTAGTTGCTCGATCGGGTAGCCGCGATAACGCAAAATCCCCTTATCGCCATCTAGATCAGTGATACGGCTAGTGCAGTTCGCCGTATTGAGGAAGCCTGGGTCGTAACTCATCATCCCAAAATCGCCTTCATTGACCTTGATTTGACGTAGCTGTGAGGCACTGATATTGCCGTCGACTATCTCAATTTCATAGTTATTGCCAGTGCGGTTATCGGTAACGGTGAGGGTGTCAGTCATATTTGTCTCTAATTTTTGTTTTTAAATGCTTTAGCAATGGTCGTTAAGCTGTTGTTTTAATTTAATAAAATTCTACTTTATCCCAAAATACTTTTTAAGTAAGCAGCGCTAACGTGTGTTTTACGGTTAATTAAAACGCCAAGTTTTCGCCGAACACTGGTTGCTAACAGCTAGAGTGAAAATATCTAGATGTGATGAATTTGAAGGACTAGCAACAGTTCTAGTGATTTAACTAGACAATGATTATAGCAAAATTTTTGTGAAGAATTCATTTTGCTATAAGGTCTTTTCCTATACCTAGCATTACTAAAGCAAATATTCGTTTAAAACGGACTTAATCGATGGCTCCTTAGCGAACCCCCGTATGACCAAACCCGCCATCGGCTCGTTCGCTGGCAGTGAATTCTTCAACGATATCAAATTTGGCTTGAACGATAGGTACGAACACCATTTGTGCAATCCTATCTCCAACTTGTACGGTAAAAGTGGTTTGGCCTCTATTCCACAATGAAACCATTAGTGGCCCCTGATAGTCGGAATCGATCAATCCCGTTAGATTGCCTAATACAATGCCGTGCTTGTGACCCAAACCTGAGCGCGGAAGTAATATCGCAGCCAAGCTGGGGTCGGCTACATAGATTGACAAGCCAGTCGGAATCAGCACTGTTTGACCTGGGTCAATACTTATGTCGGCGTCGATACAGGCACGTAAATCCATACCTGCTGAGCCGGAAGTCGCGTAGTCAGGAAGGTCGAATTCAGATCCGATCCGGGGGTCTAGTATTTTCAATTGAATTGTTTTTTTCATTCTATTATTTTCTATTTTTGATTGTTTGTTTAGCCCAATCTCAATAATTAGAAACCTAAATGCTTAAGCTAGCGGGCATTGGTTTTTCCAGCCAGTTAATGCGCCTTTGCTCAAGCTGTGCACAGGCCGTTTAAACTGATCGATGACTGCTAAGGAAATGTTTTGCGATTTCACTGATTAGCATCCGCGCCAACACCGATTTATTGGCTCTTGGTAATTCAGTTATGCTATCTGGACCAATTAGGGTGATTGCATTATCCAGCGTTGCAAAGCCTGTTTCGGTGCCGCCTACGTGGTTTGCTGCGATTAATTGCAACTTTTTACGTACTAGTTTGCCCTTTGCATGCTCAATAATATTGTTTGTTTCAGCTGCGAAACCCACGCAAAAAGGCGGCTTGTCTAAGTTTGCCACGTCAGCCAGAACATCCGGGTTTTTGACCATTTCAATCGTCATTACTGGATCATTTTTTTTGATTTTTTGGTCAGCGGAGATGATTGGGCGGTAGTCCGCGACGGCGGCTACGCCTATAAATATATCTTGCTTAGAAATACTATCCATTACTGCTTGGTGCATTTCTAGAGCAGACACTACGTCGATGACTTTAACTCGATCAGGTTTGGCAATGTGCGTGGGCCCAGTAACCAAAGTGACTCGTGCACCGGCTTCGACCGCAGCATTTGCTAAGGCATAGCCCATCATGCCTGAGCTGTGGTTGGTGATGCCCCGAACCGGGTCGAGAGCTTCCCAGGTAGGCCCGGCAGTAATCATTATTGATTTGCCGGATAAACCTTTTCCCGGTAAACCTTTGCCATTGACTGTGTTGCTTAGCTGCTTGGCTAAGCGGCTGGCAATATCCGCAGGTTGTAGCATGCGCCCAGGGCCTACTTCACCACAGGCTTGTTGACCTGACTCAGGTCCCAAAATAATCACACCACGAGCAGCCAGAGAACTCATGTTTTGTATGGTGGCGGGATTTTGCCACATTTGTTGGTTCATAGCCGGTGCAATTGCAATTGGAGCCTCGGTGGCAATGCATACTGTAGTGAGCAGTTCGTCTGCATTGCCTAGAGTCAGACGCGCAATCATATTGGCCGTGGCCGGTGCGACCAAAACCACATCAGCCCAACGTGCCAAGTCTATGTGCCCCATACCAGATTCGCTATCCGCGGTCATAGCATGATGATGTACTGCATGCCCGCTAACCGCTTGCAGTGCAAGAGGTGCTACAAATTGTTCAGAATTCTTGCTCATCACAACCTGAACTTGTGCACCTAGTTCGGTCAGCTTCCGAACTAGATCTGGAGTTTTATAGGCTGCGATGCCAGCGCTGATACAAAGTAAAACTCGTTTGTTGGATAAATCCATAAGGGGTTTTCGATTATTAAATAGGTGGGTTTGTGTCTTTGACAGACCCTGCCGAGTAAAGTCTGAATCACATGAGACCTAGATTATTACCGATTCCGAGCGCTTTTGACACCGACTTTATTGTAGCAGGTGAAATTGTTAGTCAAAAACTTACCGTAGATCTTGTGTTAGCAGCCTTGGAATTAGGTCGCTTTGGTGTAAACTGGATACCGGTTAAGGATCAACCATAACTTAGCTAGAGAGTCCTGAGTGTTACCAGCTTCACGTAACAAGTCAGTATTAAAAGCTTGAATACAAACACACTAATACAAGGAGTGATTATTATGTCTATCAAGGAATGGCCTAAATCAGAGCGTCCTAGAGAAAAATTATTAAATAAGGGCCCAGAAACATTAGCAGACGCTGAACTATTAGCGATCTTTATTCGTACCGGATTGCCTGGTAAATCAGCGATTGAGCTCGCCCGAGATATCTTACTCGATTCTGGCAGTTTGAGAGCCTTATTGAACCTACCGCAAAACCAGCTTTGTCTGTATAAGGGAATAGGCGAGGCAAAATATGTACAGTTCCAAGCCGGGTTAGAGCTCGGAAGGCGTTACTTATTGGAAAAGCTAGATCATGGTGAGGTGATTAACAGCCCACAGGCCAGCCGCGACTATTTGACCATGTGCCTACGAGACAAACCTTATGAATCGTTTTATGCATTATATTTAGACACTAAGCATAGAGTGATACATCACCACGAGCTGTTTCGTGGTACTATCGATAACGCTTCTGTGCCAATAAGAGAAGTGGTCAAAGAAGCCCTAAAATATAATGCTGCAGCGATGATTGTTGCGCACAACCACCCCTCTGGCGTTGCCGAACCCAGTGCGGCTGATAAATCTCTAACAGATGCCTTATTCTTGGCCCTTGGGATGGTCGGAATAAAGCTTTTAGACCATTTTGTGGTTGGCGATGGCGAGGTTGTTTCATTCGCAGAGATGGGTGCCTTGCGGTAATAAGTTAAAGGCTGTCTAAATAGTATTAATCAGCACGCTCATAAGTTGACCCTTTTAATTAGGGTTTCAATAAGGTGAATTGCTCATCGTACATGGCTGTCAATAACAAGCCTCCTTTATTGTTCACACGAAACTGACCGTACTTTGCTATTTCATAGGTCTCTGCTGTTTCTTCTTGGAAGAAGAATGCATTGGTGGCAAACTTTACTTTATTGTTGCGAATCCGATACTGCAATTTAATTTCACTATTCCCAAGTAGATTGCCTTCTTTATAAAGTCGGCTAAATGTTGCCGCTTTATTTTCATCCAGCGTCGCTACGATAAACCCGTCTGCTGCGTTTACACTATCTCGATGCCACCAACCTTTCTTCTGGGTATGTTTTGGTAGCGCCGTTAAAATCCGATCAGATAACGCAAAACGCAGTGCCATATAGTCACCCTGCATTAGAGATCGTGGATCAACGGGAATTAGTTTCAAGTAAACGATATCGCCGGTACTCAAATGTTTCTCTTTTTCCAGGATGGACCAATTCATGCCACTTAAAATCAATACTAGGGCAAGCATCGCAAACCATTTTTTCATTGTCGACTTCCTGCTGAGTCTTTGCTGATCTCTAGTAGTTTTAGCATTAACCATCGGCCTAATATGAGTACTAAACCCAGCACTAATAAAGTCAGCGACTTATCTAGCAGGCTGATTTCCAAAAGATAGTAATAGCTTGATATATAGAATAGTAAAGACATCACTGCTAAACCAATGAGGACTCGATTGCGGGCAGAAAACCCGAGTAGCATGATCATTACTCCGACGATTAAACCATTCGCGTTTATCGAGAGAAAAGCTAATAGCAAAGCTCCTGCTATCGTTAATAGCCATAAATTAGAGAATGCTTGCACGTGGCTTTTTTGCATAAGTCTACATACAACATACAAAGCAACAGCGCCTAAAAGAACCTCACCCATCCAAGGTTGAATCCACTCGTTTTCAGGATTGCTTCTATCAAAGCCCCATAGATTGGTGTTGATAAACACATTGGTGCCTTTGATGATCACTAAGGCAGTAACCAAGCCATAGCCAATAGCCTGAACTGCAGCAAGATATTTTTGATATTTGAATTCATTGAGCCATAGTAACCCAGTACACAACATCAACAGTGCGCTATACATTAGTAAGGCAGTGGACGAATAGCT
>JBLHMH010000138.1:0-9180 GCA_047621785.1 Polaribacter sp.
CTGGGTCACGCTGATGAAACCGGAGAAGGCCCAGGCCAGGGATATAATTTGAACCTACCATTACCTGCGGGCACTCAGTCAGAGCAGTGGTTCGCAGCTCTTGATACCGCGGCAAAGAGGGTTAAGCAACATCAGCCAGGTGCCCTAGTAGTGTCTCTGGGATTGGATACTTATGCTGAAGACCCAATCTCAAACTTCGAGTTAAAGAGTGACGACTTTAAAGTCTTGGGAATCAAACTAAGTCAAATGGGTTTGCCGACGGTTTTCATTCTTGAAGGCGGTTATGCGACCGAGGATTTAGGAATCAATACTGCCTTGGTCATACAGGGCTTTGAACAGACACTGACCAACAGCGAGGCAACTCATGACTGATATCACAATCACCAATGGCGTCGTTAAACTAGCCGTGTCAGTGCATGGCCCGAGCCGAGCTCCGAACGTGCTATGCCTGCATGGGATTAGTAATAGCCGTGATACCTGGTACGAGACAGTCGATCGTTTGCGAGATCGCTTTAGGGTCTGGACTCTGGATTTCCGTGGGCATGGGCATAGTGACCGTGCGCAACGTTATTTGGTCGAAGATTACACCAGTGACGCCCAGGCAGTCCTAGACCAGATCGGCCAGCCGACAATTGTAGTGGGTCATTCATTAGGAGCTATCGTTGCAGTACGCTTAGCGCAATACCCAAATGAAAATGTTCGAGCGGTATTTCTTGAGGACCCACCCATGTATCTGAATGAAAATGCTGAGTGGGATAAGACTATTTTATCTAAAGCTTTCCCAATTTTGCGTGCGCAACAAGTCAAGTTGCAAGAAGCCGGCGCGGATTTTAATGCGTTTGTGGCGTTTGCTACGAATAGCCTAGCAGTTCAAGGCGGCGTTATCGGTGACCACCAAACGCAGAGGCATCTAGACAGTAACGGTTCAGCGCTGCAACGTAATGACACAAGTTGCTGGGAGCCTGCTCTAAATATGACAATGCTCGGCGCAATGGACACGTCTTTAGTTTTGAAGGTTCCGGTGATGTTGTTGCAAGCCGATCACTCACTCGGGCCCGCGCTATTGGCCGGGCATGAATTGCGATTTAAAAAGAACAACCCTAAGGCTGAGGTGGTGACCTATGCAGGAGCCCCGCATCGTATTCATGCAACGGCTATCACCGCGGATAGATTTCTTGATGATCTGGACGCTTTTGTAACGCGACATGCTGTTAGCTAGTACTGTTAAAGTTCGGCATACGAAGAATTAATGAAAATTTCTAATAAAGTTTTAATTAGCGTACTAGGGCTTGGCTTGGCAGTCCTAGCCCATACAAACTGGTTAGATAAAGTGGGGTTACGCCAAACCGAAGATGGTTTGAATCGAGCCTTGGTAACTTACGGAGTATCGCGAGGCTTGAATGGGGTGATCTCTGTAGTGCAAGGCACTGAGGTTGCAATTGAACCGGTCGGCATTGGTATGACGTTTACGCCTGGGCAAATTCTAGATCCGGTGAATGATTTAATAGAGCGGTTCTCGACCGTAGTATTGATTAGCGGAACCGCCTTTGGAATTCAGCGTGTATTTTTGGAAATCACTTCCAGTACAGGTTTTTCTGTGTTCGTGAGCCTTGTCACAGTGCTGGCTCTGCTTACGCTCTGGTTTGGTCGGGGGAATTTTGCGAGCTGGAGAAGCCCAATTTATAAAGTAGCAATTATATTTTTAATTGTGCGTTTTAGTGTGCCAGCCATGGCGATCGCTGGTGAAAAGTTTTACCAGGTTTTTTTGGCACCACAGTTTGAAACTTCCAGTCAGCAACTATTAGATACAACCGAGCAGCTAAATAAAATTCAACAAGAAGCCGAATCTAGTACGGTTCCGATTGTTGGTGAAAGACCGAAAAGTTTATTAGACAGTGCGCGTGAGCTTTATCGTTCAGCAACCAACAGCCTTGATGTACGCCAACATTTAGAAGACTTCAAAACGGCCGCTGAAAATATAAGTGAACACGCGATTCGATTGATTGTGGTATTTATATTTCAGACAATCATTCTACCTTTGGCTTCGATTTGGCTTATCCTAAAGACCGTGAAGTGGGTTGCTATGAAAAAACCTTGGAGGCTGTCCGAAAATTAAAAGCGTCGTTAGGCGTTTGATTTACGAGACAAGCTTTTTAGGTTTGCTAGCGATCGTCGTTATCCATTCCTAGGCTCCAATTCAAGTAAGCTACTTTAGCCACATTCTCTTTAATCATCAAAACTTATGACTCTACCCCTATCCGTTCTTGACCAATCGATTAATCGAGCTCCCGATCAGGCGCATCAAGCCCTGCAAGAAACCTTGCAGATGGCACAGTGGTGCGAACAACTAGGTTATCAGCGTTTTTGGGTGTCTGAGCATCATGCCTTCCCGACCATTGCGGGCAGCGCGCCCGAAGTTTTACTAGCCGCCTTGGGCGCGCTAACGAAAACTATTCGTCTTGGGTCTGGCGGCATTATGTTGCCGCATTATAGTGCGTATAAGGTGGCAGAGGCGTTTTCGGTATTAGCCAACCTCTATCCAGATCGAATTGATCTTGGGGTTGGGCGAGCGCCAGGTGCCGATATGGCCACGGCGATGGCGCTAGCCACTGATGGGCGTCCAAAGTTTGAGCGTTTTCCGCAGTTAGTCGAAGAGCTAAGAAACTACCTCCAAAGCGATGTAACCGAGCCAATAGTTAGCCCCAAGCCACCTAAAAATCTACCGATATGGATGTTAGGATCCAGCGCGGATAGTGCACAATTAGCGGCTCAGCGCGGTTTACCTTATAACCTTGGGCTGTTTATAAATCCGCAGGCCCCGCTGGAGTTGACTAATTTTTATAAACAATACTTCAAGCCTGGACCGAGCTTCGATGAAGCCTATGTCATCGTAACCATGAGTGTTTTTTGTTGTGATACTCAAGAGCAGGCAGAACTTCAGCAGCGCGCGTTTGACGTGAATTTCTATTTATATGTTACTGGTCAACGCGGGGCTATCAACGGTGGTGGTCTTTTGACTCCAGAACAGGCGCGGGACTTTCCAACTAATCCTCAATTAGAAGCGTTTATCTCGTCGCGCAGCCACAATAGAGCGGTCGGAACACCACAAAAAGTGAAACAAAAGGTCAGTGACATTGCTGATCGATATAACGCGGACGAAGTAATGGTGGTAACCAACATGTTCAGTTTTGAGGATCGAAAACGTTCTTTTGAGTTACTCAAGCAACAGTTTCAATAGTTGATTGTAGTTCTGTCGCCGATTGCCTGCAGACAGCAAGACCCAAAAATTCTGTGATTATATAATGCTAGTGCGCGATGCCTGCCAAAATAGTTCAGGGCTTATCGAGACGGTATGGTCGAGTTGTTTAACTCAATCGTTAACAAGCTAATCAATGTTGCCCAAAAACTATTCATCGTTTGCTATAGTTCTACTTGATCAGAAAAAACTAGAGCTAACGAAATTATGAAAATTCTTAAGACCGTCTCCTGCTTTGTATTAATCGCGCTTGCCAGCGCTTGTGGTGATAAACAAACGGATAATGAGCGGCAAGCGGTTAGTGAACCGGTAGCAGAAACTATCGCTGTTGAGCAAGCAAAGGCTCCTTCGCGTTTTGATATTTACTCCAAGGTACGCTTAAGCACAGATCTTAGTCATTTAAGTGACAATCAAAGGGAAATGATTAGCTTGTTAATTGCCGCGGCTAAAGTTACAGATGAAATTTTCTGGCAGCAGGTGTGGGGTAACAAGGACGAATTACTCAACAATATTGACGACCCGAAGGCTCGACAATTTGCAGACTATAACTACGGCCCATGGGATCGTCTTGATGCAGACAAGCCATTCCTGGCACAATACGGTGAGCGGCCAAAAGGAGCTCGCTTCTACCCAAGTGATATGAGTAAAGAAGAATTTGAGGCATGGGAACAAGAGGGCAAGGATGGCTTATATTCTATTGTGACTCGTAATGCCCAAGGCGAGTTAACTTTAGTGTCGTACGGCGATGTTTATGCTGATCAAATCAATAAAATTTCAGACTTATTGATTGAAGCGGCGGCGCTAGCAGATGACCCTGAGTTCGCAAATTACTTAAACATGCGAGCCGCGGCGTTGACGAGTGGTGATTACCAGGCGTCTGACATGGCCTGGATGGACATGAAGAACAATCCGGTCGAAGTTGTTATCGGGCCTATCGAAACCTACCAAGATGCTTTATATGGTTATCGCGCCGCGTTTGAAACCTTTGTCTTAATCAAGGATCAAGTATGGAGTGAGCGTTTAGCGCGCTTTGCGAAATACATGCCCGAACTTCAGCGGGGCCTGCCAGTAGCGCAAGCGTATAAGGCAGAGGTTCCGGGTTCCGACGCCGATTTAAACGCCTATGATATGGCCTATTGTGCCGGCGATTGTAATTCTGGGGCCAAGACGATCGCAATTAATTTACCAAATGATGAACAGGTGCAATTGGCAAAGGGCACTAGACGGCTGCAAATAAAGAATTCGATGCGGGCAAAGTTTGACCAAATCTTACATCCAATTTCCGAGCTGTTAATTGCTCAAGACCAACGTCAGTATATTACTTTCGATGCTTTCTTTGCCAATACAATGTTTCATGAAGTTGCTCACGGCTTGGGAATTAAAAATACCCTGAACGGATCCGGTACAGTCCGCGGGGCTTTAAAAGAACATGCCTCGGCCTTGGAAGAAGGCAAAGCCGATATCCTCGGTGTTTATATGATTCAACGTTTGCGTGACAAGGGCGAAATTACAGAAGGCCAGCTGATGGATAACTACGTTACCTTCTTGGCGGGTATCTTTCGGTCAATTCGTTTTGGCGCGAGCAGCGCCCATGGGCGTGCGAATATGATTCGGTTTAATTACTTTAGCGAAGCCGGCGCCTTCTCACGCGACCCAGCTACTGGTACATACCGAGTAAACGTAGCGGAATTTGAAAAATCCATTGCAAGTTTAAGTAATGATTTACTGGTTTTACAAGGCGATGGTGATTACGATAAAGTAACTGACTTTGTTGCCACCATGGGCACTAAAGGCGAGCAACTAGATGCCGATTTAGATCGCTTAGATGCCATCAGTATTCCCGTAGACATCGTTTATGAACAGGGCCAACAGGTACTTGGTTTAGATTAAGCTCTTTGCGAGTATTAGCGTCAGCAATAGCAAAAATGCAAAGGGCTTAGGTCGCAATTTATCGAGTCGTTAGCGGAAACTATGCAATCAGGGAACCCTGTTTGCCTAGAATAAAGTTTTAGCAATCATTTGTTAATGATTTTCATAAAAATGGTACTCCAATTCTGTCGGAGAAAAGGGTACTATTTAGCCCGTAAAAAGCACTATAAGAAGGTTGTTTTATGATTACCCATTCCATTCGTCTCGTCTTGTTAGCATTGGCCATGTTCGGCTTAAGTGCCTGTAGCGACAATCAACCTACAACGGTTGATACGCCAAAAGTGCTTAGCGATGTCGCCGAACAAGCAACAGCTAGTATCGATACTATTGAGGAGCTTGTTGCGCCAATTGAAAAGATCGAAGTTGGCAAGGACTACCATTCCTTGTCTAACCCTGAGCAGGTACTTGTAAGTCATATCTCGCTTGATCTTACGGTAGATTTTAAACAAAAAATTCTCGATGGAACGGCGGAACTCAAGTTTATTAGAAAAACTCCCAAGGCAAATGTATTGCGGCTAGACACGCGTGATTTAACCATCCATAAAGTCACCAGCGAACAAGGCGATATACCATTCACTCTGCAACCGCCAGACGGTTTCTTGGGCTCGGCGCTAGAAATCATGCTGCCTACTGAAGGTAATAAGGTGATGGTTAGCTATTCAACTTCACCAACAGCATCTGGATTGCAGTGGTTAACGCCAGCTCAAACTGCAGGTGGTAAGCAGCCGTTTCTATTCACTCAAGCGCAGGCAATTCACGCGCGCAGCTTTATACCTTTACAAGATTCTCCACAGGTGCGCATCACATACGATGCGACTATCCGTACGCCTAAAACCTTATTGGCGGTAATGAGTGCGCAGAACGAACCTAATGCCAAGCGCGACGGTGTTTATAAATTCAATATGCCGCAGCCAGTGCCCTCATATCTAATAGCACTCGCGGTAGGCGATCTAGAATTCAAAGCGATGGGTGAGCGCACTGGGGTTTATGCTGAGGCAGGAATATTGGATGCAGCAGTAGCAGAATTTGAAGATACCGAGTCTATGTTGATTGCAACTGAAGAGCGTTACGGTCCCTATAGTTGGGAACGTTATGATCTATTGATATTGCCGCCTTCATTCCCTTTTGGAGGTATGGAAAATCCACGACTGTCCTTTATCACCCCGACGGTGATTGCTGGTGATAAGAGTTTGGTTTCATTGATTGCGCATGAATTAGCACATTCTTGGTCAGGAAATACGGTGACTAATGCAACTTGGCGTGATCTTTGGCTAAATGAAGGTTTTACCACCTACCTGACCTATCGAATTATGGAGATTGTTTATGGTACAGACCGTTTCAATATGGAAGCGGTTTTAGGCTATCAAGATTTGAAATTTGACATTGATGATCTTGATGATAATGATGAAATACTCGCAATTGACCTGCGCGGGCGTGATCCTGATGATGTTTTTTCGAATATTCCTTATGAGAAGGGTGCGCTATTTTTACGCGAAATCGAAACGATGATTGGACGCGATAATTTTGATGTATTTCTCACTAAATATTTTAAAGATTTCGCATTTCAAAGCATCACAACGGACCAGTTTATTGATTATTTGAAAGAAACTTTATTACTGGAGTATCCTGCTAAGTTGAACATCAACCGAATTGAAAAATGGATATTTGCTCCTGGCATTCCAGAAAATGTTCAACTACCGGAGTCGGATGCGTTTAGCTTGATTGATGAAGCGTGCAGTCTTTGGTTAGCTGGTGAAATAACTTCTGAACAAATAGATACACAAGCTTGGACCGTACATCAATGGTTGTATTTTATAAATAACTTACCAGACGAAATTACGCTCGAACAAATGACTGAGCTAGATGCGTCTTTCGCATTAACCCAATCTAAGAATAATGAGATTGCCCATAGTTGGTTGTTGCTAAGTGTGAAGCGTTGGTATCAGCCTGCGCTGCCTAGACTGCATGAATATCTAACCACCATTGGCCGCAATAAATTGGTTAAGCCTTTATATAGAGAATTGGCCAACACGGAAGCGGGTAAAGAGCTAGGTAGAAAAGCGTTTGCACAAGCGCGAGCTGGTTATCACCCGCTGACCGTCAAAGCGAATCTAGAGTTTGTAGAGTAAAGCTTCTAGTTAAACGAGACACAAATATGTCTCGTCCTAAAATACGTTGACGGTGAATTAAAAAACCAGCTTTGTTCCACAGCTGGTTTTCTTTGTGTACTTGATAAGGTCTTAGCAGACCTTTACTTTTTTGTGTATCCGATAGTCGCTGCCACCATTAAACTGCAGGAATGACTCAAGACTGGGCAGTAATGCTTGCATGAAAAGATCAGGCTTTTCAGTCTCTAGGTATAATTTGTGGATATCCAAAACCCCCGTTTTTCGGTCTATTTTTGCGTCCATACGCCCGGCAAACTGCTGTCCCCATAACAAAGGTAAACAAAAGTAACCGTACTGCCGTTTTGCTGCGGGCACGTAGCATTCGACGAGATAGTCAAAATTAAATAGTTGTTTGGTCCGCTTTCGCTGAATGAGTAGATTATCGAATGGCGATAGTATTTTGACCTTGCTACGACTAAGCGATGTTTGTAAAAGTTGATCTTGACCCGCTAACAGATAATAGTTTTGTTTATTAATTGTCACTCTTTCAAGATCTCCTTCCTCCAGTAGTTCCTTACACAGTGTTTCAATTGCAGGTTTGAGCCCTTTTCTTAAGTACGCCATTTCTGCTGGCGTACCGACCCCATTTGATCTGAGGTAATTATCAATCAGGTGCTGATGGTATTCGCGGGGACTGGGCATGCGGGTATCAGCCTTATAGGGGAGTACACGCTCGGTTAAATCATAAACTTTCTGGAAGCCCTGACGTTTGGCTATCATCAATTCGCCTTCCATAAATAATTGCTCCAGAGCACGTTTAGCTGGCTTGTAATCTCCCCAGCCTTCGCGGCTAACAGTCGCCTGTTTAAAATCTTTGGATTGCAGCGGCCCGTCGGATTTAATCCTATCTAAAACGTATTTAGTGTTTTTTTGGTCTTTGTTAAACCAATGCCGTTCTCCAGAAGCGATGGCACTTTTACGAGGTAGAGAAAAACGAAAGTCACGCATCGGCAAAAAGGCAGCAGCATGTGACCAGTATTCGAAGACCTTTTTGGCTTCAACTAATTCGCTGAGTTGTGTAGCATCATAACTGCTGACGCGATTCCAGAGTGTGTGGTGGTGCGCTCTCTCGATCACAGATATCGTGTCTATTTGTACGTAGCCTAGCTTTTCGATAGCGTTGTGGCCAGCGAGTGTACCCTTGCCAAGTTCCTTCTCGCGGTGAATCCCTTGGCAAATCAAGACTAATTTCCGAGCTTCCATAAGACTCATAGATTGCAGTGTTCTAGGTGATTGATCTGTCGGCATTGGTGTAGCGCTTCTTGAATAGAGTATTGAGGAATGAACTAATTATTACACTCGCCTCGCTAAAACCCCTAATTTAATAGGCTCTTCTCAGCCAGGGTGCCAAATCGAATTTAAAATATTTGTTAGCGCTTAAAAATACTCTGATCAAATTTGAAGCAAAACCGAACTTTATGGCGCCTAAAGCTCGGCCACTACAAATATTAATAGTCTATTGAAAGGTCAGTTCAACGGGAAAGGTCATTTCACATGGCTCGCCATTGCAAAATGCAGGGCTGAACCAAGTGTCTTGCAGGACCGCAGCTGACGCTTTTGCAAGACGCTTGTTGGGGCTTGCGACTACCGACAGTTGAGTGACTCGTCCAGTTTTATCCACCGTTGCCAATACTGATAACTTACCGGATTGGGCGATTTTTTTGTGCTCGGCTAATATTGGCTTGTAGATAGACTGCATGCCATGTCTTGGAAAAGGAGGTATGTCGTTCTTCGAAATTTGGTCGAAACGAGAACGAAAAGCCGCTCTTTCACTGGCACTAAATTCAAAATATTGTTTGTCGAATGGAATCGATGAAGTGGCATCGA
>JBLHMH010000139.1:0-9125 GCA_047621785.1 Polaribacter sp.
TTCTGCTGAAGTGCCAGCTAGTGAGTTATATGTAGGCACTCGTGTAGAGTTTGAATTTAAACGCACGATCAGCCGATTACAAGAAATGCAATCGCATGACTATTTAGCCTTAAGCCACAAAGCATAGCTCTACAAAACTCAAGCGCCACCACGCGCTGAGTGAAAGAGTTAAGCTAAAATTAGCCGATCGACTAACAACGACTATTCACCCTTTTTTGGTTTCTCTTTTGATGCAGGCTCTGCTGCATTTTCTGCGTCCGTCTCATTTTCCTTATCGGAATTATTTTCGCCAATGGGCATGCCGGCCTCAGGCGGTGGCTTATAACCGGCATCAATCGCTCTTTTTAAAGTCGCTGCAGCTAACTCAACAGCATTTTTAGATACTTTTTTAGCTTTATCTGCCTTTTTCTGGACTCTGTCTGCAAGTTCTCTAGCTTGTCTTGCTTTTACCCGCAAGCGCACGACTTCTGTCTTTGCTAGCTGGGCGTCATGCCCGAGTATATCTGCCTTAAGATCTATATCGCATTTCCAAGATTTTACTTTAACCCCACGTTCCTCCTCAGATTGCGGTAACCAGCCGAGGCCTTCGGTCAATAAATACGTTCTGCGGGGGTCTTTCTCATTCGCCACCGGCACTGCGCTAGCGAGTGGACAATCTTTGTCTTGATATACCGAGCAGGCGATAAAACCTGTTTGTACGGCACGATGCACCCGAACTTGCTTAATAAAGTTATGGCAGCCAAGTTGAGAAGTTTTCTTCTTAGTCAACATTACTCTGTCGCCCTGCATGTCCTTATTGACCTTATAAAAGCGAATGTTTTTATTGCTGCTGATCGGTGCTTGGTCTTGAGCAAAAATATTGTTGCTTAACAGCGCGATTATCGTGATGAACCCCACACACAATGCTTGGCGTTTGTTAGAGGAGATTTTTTTCATTATGTTTAAGCTGTGGAATAGGTAGTACAGTTAGCGAGTAGAGTCAGCGAGTAGAATTATTCAAAAGGTGTAACGACTTGGCTTACCAAGAGCTAATCTTCCACTTAGCTAAATTGGGTGTTTCTTCTATATCGTTAGATGTTGATTCAATTTTACCGTCAGAGTCAGTCTCCTCAATATATTGCTTAGAGCCCGAAGAATGTTTTAGCTCAATTAGATATCGCTGGCCGCTTTCTCGCTTTGATTCGGTAATAGTGGTTTTACCCAATAAGCTGTCAATACCTTTGGTCGGGCTGACTTGCTCAGAATTTTTATCAGCCCTGATTGTTGTGGCTTTGACTGAGCCGGCAGAGTCTGCGGCCGGGGCCTCGGCGATCGCTGGCGCGCCCTTCGTTTCTTGACCGATTGTGGGCGGCTCAATAACATTTTGTGCGAAAGCAACTGTGCTAAAAATACCGTTACTCAACACTAAGCATAAGGCTAGCAAGGAGTTAGCATATAGTCGCGACAGAGCTATGCCATGTAAGGCTGGGGAGGAGTGAGTGCTATTGTAGTTCATGGTGGTTCCGCTGGATTGGGTTTATGCTATCACGGGGTGTGAACGCATGAGGTAATGCCCAGTCTCATGGTATCATAAAGGTAGTTTACGGGAAGCCTGCCCGCGTAAAATTTCCTAGCTTTAATCTTATTTACCACCCCTAAATTGCCAGTCAGCGTACTACTATGAAGCAACCAGAAATCATTCTCGTCGATGGATCATCGTACCTGTTTCGAGCGTTTTATGTGCCACAGTTAAAACGTATGCAGACTGCAGCGGGCCAGCCTACTGGTGCTATATTTGGCGTAATCAATATGCTTAAGAGTCTTATTACTGAGTATCCAAAATCCCAGATTGTGGCGATATTTGATGCCAAGGGTAAGAATTTTAGGCATGAGCTTTATTCGCAATACAAGGCAAACCGCCCTCCTATGCCTGATGAGCTGCGCAGCCAAATCGATTTTGTGCACCGCAGTATCAAGGCCATGGGCATTCCACTAATCGCCGTATCGGGTGTAGAAGCCGATGATGTCATTGGCACTTACGCCAAACAAGCTGCTGTTTTGGGAAAAACCGTATTGGTGGCCACTAGTGATAAAGATTTAGCGCAAATTGTCACTGACGATGTGTATCTTATCGACACCATGAAGAAAAAGGTTTATGACCCTGCTGGTGTGGTCGAAAAGTATGGTGTTCGGCCAGATCAAATTATCGACTATCTGGCGTTGATTGGAGACACTTCCGACAACGTGCCCGGAATTCCAAAAGTCGGACCCAAGACCGCCGTTAAGTGGATGGATGCCTATGGTTCGATCGACGGCATCGTAGAAAACGCTGACAAGATTGGCGGTAAGGTCGGGGAGAGTCTGCGTGAGTTTATTCCGCAACTAGCACTGTCTCAAGACTTGGTTACGATTCGCTGTGAATTGGACGTCGACCCGCCTTTATCAGGCGTAAAACAGGCTGAACAAGATACCGAGACATTGATAGCGCTCTATACAGAGCTCCAGTTTAAAAAATGGCTGTCTGAATTGGGCGCAGATCTGCCGGTTAATTCGATGCCAGATGTCGTAGAGTTCGAAAAGGGTAAGTATGAGACCATTTTTGACCAAGCAGCATTTTTAAAATGGGTTGAGCGGCTTAAGAACTCTGAAGGATTTGCCTTTGATACTGAAACAACATCGTTGGCCGCACAACAAGCTGAAATAGTGGGCGTCTCGTTCGCGATGGACGCAGGTGAGGCTGCTTATGTGCCGGTTGCACACAGCTACATGGGGGCGCCAGATCAACTCGATCGAGACTTTGTGCTAGAGGCACTGAAGCCTCTGCTGGAGAACCCTGAGTTAATAAAAATAGGTCAGAACCTTAAATACGACATGAGCGTGTTGGCTAATTACGATATCCATATGCAAGGCGTCGGTTTTGACACAATGCTTGAGTCTTATGTTCTAGACAGTGTTGGTTCTCGTCACGACATGGACAGTTTGTCAGCGCGGCATCTAGGCCACCAGCCAGTATCGTTTAGCGAGGTTGCCGGCAAAGGTAAAGCCCAGCTAACCTTTGACCAGGTTGATATCGATACTGCAGGGCACTATGCCGCCGAGGACGCCGATATAACCTTGCGCCTTCATCAAACCCTAATGCCCCAACTCACCCAACAGCCTAAGTTGCATCGAATTTACAGTCAGTTGGAAATGCCGTTGGTGAGTGTTCTGTCACGAGTTGAATGCAATGGGGTACTGATCGATGACAATATGCTATTGCTACAAAGCCAGCAGTTGGCGATGAGCATGCAGGAAACTCAAGTGAGGGCGTACGAGTTGGCAGAGGGTGAGTTCAACTTGGCATCGCCAAAGCAAATCCAAGAAATTTTGTACGACAAGATGCAGTTGCCAATTTTGAAAAAAACACCTAAGGGTGCACCATCGACTGCTGAGGATGTATTACAAGAGTTGGCCCTGGAGCATGAGCTACCAAGGTTGATTCTAGAGCACCGCAGTTTTGGAAAGCTAAAATCGACCTATACCGACAAGCTACCAACAATGATCAACCCGCGCACTGGAAGGGTTCATACCTCCTATCACCAGGCCGTAACGGCTACGGGGCGCTTATCGTCGAGTGATCCAAATCTGCAAAACATTCCAATTCGCACCGAGCAAGGCCGGCGTATTCGAGAAGCGTTTATCGCAGATAAAGGCAATGTTATAATTGCCGCTGATTATTCACAAATTGAACTTAGGATCATGGCGCATCTATCGGGTGACGATGGTTTGATGCATGCCTTTAATAATGATCTAGACGTGCATAGGGCCACGGCCTCCGAAATATTTGAAACTGAGCTCGAGCAAGTAACTGATGAGCAACGGCGTCACGCTAAGGCGGTTAATTTTGGGTTGATCTATGGTATGTCGGCATTTGGTTTGGCCAAACAATTGAGTGTCGAGCGAAAGCAGGCGCAGGCGTATATGGACCAATACTTCGAGCAATACCCAGGGGTTAAGCAGTATATGCAAAGTACCCGTGAGTTTGCGCGTGAAAATGGCTTTGTAGAAACCGTTTATGGGCGCAGGTTATATCTGCCTGATATTAATGCAAAAAACCATAACGTTCGCCAATACGCTGAACGCACCGCGATTAATGCACCTATGCAAGGTACCGCAGCAGATGTCATAAAACGCGCAATGATTGAAGTTGATAGTTTTTTGCGTCGTAACGTTATTGATGCTCGTATGATTATGCAAGTGCACGATGAATTGGTGTTTGAAGTGGCTAGCAGTGAAGCTGAGAAACTTCAAGCCAGCGTTTGTGAGATTATGCAGGGAGTTGCTGACCTTGCGGTTCCGTTGGTGGTTGATGCAGCGCGAGGTGACAATTGGTCTGCTGCACATTAGTACTAAGCCCCGGCCGCAAATCGGCGGCCATTACAAAAATTGCTAGTCTCGACTTTATTGTTTGATATGTTAAAAGAAGTTTTATTTGAAAATGCCGCCGTCATTTCAAAATGCCTGATTGTGGTAATTGGCGCGTGGTTGGTTTTTATCTTGTATATCGTAAAGCTTAATGAAACCGGCCCAAATTCCGACACAGTGGGCGCAGATGTTCAAGATGTCTTGCCATTAGCGCCAAATAATAAGGCAGTTGAGGGAATCGTCAGTGGTCGTGATTCGGCTGACAGCAGGTCAGCCAGTAGCGAAATACAGCTCGCTTTCCGAACAGCTAATGAGGCCATTCGAGAAGGTGATTCTGCATCTGCAAGGAGCGTTTTAGTACAGCTGACCACTGAATATCCTGAGTTGCCTGAGCCGTATGCAAACTTGGCGTCACTGCTGGCTGCGGACGGCCAATTATCTGAAGCTAGAGCTGTCTTGCTACAGGGTTTGAAGGCGCGTAAGGGCAATGCCGCGCTATTTTCCAACTTACAAAAGGTGCAAGGCGCCTTGGCTGCCAACGCATATCGAAGCGCGCTAGCGGACCAGGCTAAACCCATCACGCAGGTGGCATTACCGCTCTTGGATAATATTGACCTGCCGCAAACGCCTCAGCCATTTGATGGTTTAAACCATCAAATGCAGGTTACCAAGAATAAATATTCAGAACCAAGTGACGTCGACCCGAAAGTCGTTGAACAAGACCTTAAGGTCAATAATTAGCCCTGTCGATGAACGTTTATTTACTCAGTAAGGCTGTCAAGGCCATTGGTTTGCTGCTCACATTGAGCTGTACTATATTACTCGGCGCTAGCGCAGCAAGAGCCGAGTTAGATGACGGGTCTGATCATCTTGCTGCTAATAGTTTTGGTGCCGGTTATGAATCTTCGTTATTGCCTATTATTAGGGTGTTTACGCAAGGTGACTTGGACCGGGCGCTGCAATTGACGGATCAGCATCTAAATGAATTTCCTAAAAGCCAAGTGGGGCACCTGATTCGTGCTGATGTGTTTAATGCCATGTCTGCGCACGCGCCGCAACTTGACTCTGCCACAGCTCAACAATCCAAGCAGTTAGTTGGCCTTAGACACCAAATTAAGAACCGCTGGTTGCATGATCAAGTTCACCAAGCCACAGCTGCCAAATTAGTTCCCGCTAATCTTGTCATTATGGGCCGGCATAAGTATGTTCTTGTAGCTGACTTACAACTTGGTCGCTTGTATCTGTACCAAAATAACAATGGCCAGGCCAACCTAATAAAAGACTACTACTTAAGTGTGGGTAAAGCGGGTTTTGGTAAACAAATAGAAGGGGATAATAAAACCCCGGTTGGCGTGTATTCGATTATTAAGCATATCGAAGGTGTGAAACTACCTGACCTTTACGGTAAGGGCGCGTTTCCGATTGACTACCCAAATCGGTATGACAAATCCTTGCAGCGCACTGGTTACGGTATCTGGCTGCATGGAACCCCTTCTGATGCGTATGCGCGCGCACCTTGGTCGAGCGAGGGGTGTTTTGTGTTAAGCAATCATGATCTATTGGATATTCAGCAATACCTCGATGTGGATTCAAGGCCTCCTGTAATTCTTAGTGATTCTATCGAGTGGATAGATGCAGCGGAGCTGGAAATTCGCCGACAAGGCTATTTACAGGTCATTGAAAGCTGGAAAAGTGATTTGGAAAGCCTCGATATCCAAGCATATTTAACCCACTATTCACCCGAAAATTTGAATTTTGGAGGTGTTGATTATGACTCGTGGGCTAAGCGAAAAATTAGTCAGAATAAGTCAAAATCGTTTGTTCAAATCGCGTTAGATATCGAGAGTTTATTTATCTATCCAGGCAGCAGCGATATGTTTATCGTTAAGTTGAAGCAACATTATTTAAGCAACGACTTTGTTGGCGAAATAGATGCAGAACAATATTGGCAGCGAGACTCCCTGGGCCAGTGGAGGATTATCTACGAAGGTTAGTGGGCTGTGTAAGATTACCAAGTTGGTCATCTCAGGTCATGCGTAGTGGCAACTTCAGTGCTGTAAAAACAGGGGGTGTCACAAACATGAAAGGACCAAATACAGGAGTGCGACAATAAGCGCGCGGCACTATGACAAGATACATATGCATATGGTAGATGAAATACCGTGTGTGTGGTATTCCAAGGGGATGTCGTTTTGGGGGGCTTGTCTACCAAAGACAGTTGTTTCAGCCCGAAGCCGGTCTCCACGCTTGTTATTCAGCGTAGCCCAATCCTAAATTATATAAAGGCCAAATTTATATAAAAAACAACTAACTATTTTGGCTTTCAAGCCACTCAGCCATTTGGCTCCGCATTTGGGTGACACCAGTATAATTTAGCGATGAAAAAGGCTCTACTGCGAATTGCCCGCCTATCGCCGAAAGGCTCTTTTCAACTTGTAGTACAGCTGCCGCAGCTTTACCGCGCTTTAATTTGTCTGCTTTGGTTAATAGTATTTGAGTTGGTAGTTCCGACTCACACGCCCAATCGACCATTTGTTGATCCAAATCGGTAAGTGGGTGGCGAATATCCATTAACAGCACCAACACCACGAGGTTTTTTCGCTCAGCTAGATAGTTCTGAATGGTCTTTTGCCATTTGTTTTTGATAGCAAGCGGAACCTGAGCAAAGCCATAACCTGGTAGGTCTACCAATCGTGCTTCTTCTCCCAACGAGAAAAAATTGATCTGTTGAGTCCGCCCAGGAGTTTTACTGGTACGGGCTAATTTACGGCGATTGGCGATAGCGTTTATCGCGCTGGATTTGCCAACATTAGAGCGCCCTGCAAAAGCGATTTCAATCTTGTCGTCTTGCGGAAACTGATGTGGTTCAGCCGCGCCTAGTAAAAACTCAGGATTCCTGAGTATTTCAGGCAATTGAGCTTTAGCACTAGCGGTTGAAGGTTCTTTTTCTGGGGATTCTTGCATGGGCCAATTGTAGCAACAAATTACCCAATATGCTGTGCAATAAACTTAATCAGGGCTGCTTTAGTAATTACATTCTAATACCCCGTATAAACCATCGTTGGCAGAGTAATTTCAGATCAGCACTTGAGGCTAAACTGCCGACATGCTATAAACCTCAACCGAATCAGTGATACCTTTATTCGAGCTTAATTTGGAGGCTCTATATGTTCAAAAGAATACTCATCGTTGTCTGTCTAATAATATTTGCTAACACTACCGTCCAAGCTGCCGGCGACGCCTCGGCGGGGCAAGGTAAGGCTGCGGTTTGCGCCGCCTGTCATGGTGTGAAAGGTATCAGCTCCATTCCGATCAACCCAAACATTGCGGGTCAGGTTCCTGGTTATATTGCAACACAGTTAAAAGCCTTCAAATCAGGCGAGCGTGTGAACGCGATCATGGCGGGTCAAGCTGCTGGCTTAAGTGCTAACGACATGGTTGATCTAGACGCTTACTACGCGGCACTGCCAGCTAAAGCTAACGCCATCATGACTGATGAAGACATCGCACTCGCCGAAGCAGGTAGAGCAATCTATCGAGGCGGTTTTGCAGAGCGCGGTATTTCTGCGTGCATGAGTTGTCACGGTCCAAGCGGCCACGGTATCCCTAAGAATTACCCTCGAGTTTCTGCGCAACATAAAGAATACCTCGAGTCACAATTGCTGGCTTATAAAGCTGGCGAACGGCAGGGTTTTAACGGCATTATGCCAAATATCGCTTTTGGCCTTTCGAAGCTTCAGATTAAACAATTAGCGGCCTACATGTCCGGATTGAACTAATTCAGACAAGTAAGCCCAGTCAAAATAGAGAGACGACCCATTGGTCGTCTTTTTTTGGCCTATTTTTCACGCCGCTGATTAGAACAGAGCTAAGCGGTGTTAAACTATACCAATGGATGAACATTGGCTGCAAAATTTAACTCAATCAACCGCGGTCATAGTGCCAACGCGAAGCTTGGCCAATACCTTGAAAGAGCAAATAGCGGATTTGCATATTGCCCAAGGGCGTAGCGTATGGGAGGCCCCAACCATTCTTTTGTGGCAAGATTATCTAAGGGTGTTGTGGCAGCATAATCGAGAGAAAGTAGGCAGTCATAGCGGTGCGTACACCATTGTTTCTGCGCGCCAATCCACCCTGCTTTGGACTCAAGTTGTTGAGTCGTCAAAACGACTCGAAAAAGCCTTAACCTTACTTGATGTGCAGCAAACTGTCCGCGCCGTTCAACGTAGCTGGCGGTTGATGAACGATTGGAATGTGAGCCCCAAGGATTTGGTAGACGAACATGTCGCAGATACTGCACAGTTTCTAAATTGGGTTGCTGATTATTGCGTATTACTGAAAAAGAAAGGTCTAATGGATGAGGGTCAACTGCAACAAAGTTTGATTGCAATTGAGGCTAGTGCGCCCTACTCAAAAACGATTTGGTATTGTTATGACCTGATTTCAAGTAGCCAACAGAAGTTAAACCGATTGGCAGAGCAATTCGCGTGCGTAGTCGAATACCAAGGCGCCCTGAATAAACAAACTGCTGACCAGGACCTTTTCGGATCAACAACTGGATCACTTGCAAACAGATGTTTTTGGCAATATTCGAGCACCAAAGAAGAACTAAGAAACACTTTTGAAAAGGCGCGCGGTTTGGTGGAGCAGAACCCCGAAACTAAAATCAACATCGTTATTCCAGATCTCCAGACACGCTATCCTGCAGTAGAGGAAATCGCTAGGAGTGTGTTTTATCCAGG
>JBLHMH010000140.1:0-9092 GCA_047621785.1 Polaribacter sp.
AAGATTCATTGGATTTTACTAAAGGGTTTAAAGATAGAAAATTTAACCGCGCGCAATGAAGCGCGGCCGGTGGATTATGCTAAGAACAGAGTTATCGACGACAAAACATTAGCGCTCAATTTGGCCTAGATTAGCATCTATGACCGCGCCGTTAATCACCGGATTTTGACTGCAAAACCACAGCGTATCTGCAATCTCACCCGGTTGCACCAAGCGCCCCTGAGCCACTGTTGACGTAATCTGTTTATATACTTCTGGGTGCTGCTCTAAATGGTCTTTTAGCATCTCGGTTTCGGTGAAGCCAGGACAGACTGCAGCCGTATGAATTAAGCTACCAGCCAAATCCTGACAAGTTGCGCGCATTTGTCCAATCACTGCGTGCTTTGACACCACATAGGCGTGAGTGTTGGCCACCGCCTTAGTGCCCAAGGTCGAACTGACATAGACTATCGAAGACCCATTGCCCATTACTGGAATCACTAAAGTATTCAATTGTGCCGCCGCTACTACATTAAGCTGCAACACCTCACGCAGTTTTTGGGCGTCGATATCGCGCACCGACTCTTTGGTAAGCATGGCCGCATTGTGGATAAGCACCACTTGCTCAGTATCTCCAAGCTCACCGCTCAATTCATCAGCCCATTGCGCTGGCCAGTCTAGATCTAGCAAATCTACCGCCAAGTTAACCGCTGATGAAACCGGACAGGCCGTTCTTGACAAGTTAATCACACGATAGCCGTTTTCAAAAAACAGCTGAGCGGTTGCCAGACCAATGCCTTTACTGGCCCCTGTAATAACTAAGGTCTTATTCATGAATTCTCCTGGCTTAACTCTGAGGCAGTATCAATGCACAGGTAAGACTTAAGTTTATGGACCAATAAATAAATAATCGGTGTATCGATAATTGCCGCTAAAAATTTGAATAGGTAGTTACTCAACATTAAACCAAAAATAACCTTAAGGCTCATTTCACCGGCCAAATATACTGCACCAAATGTAATACTAATGACAGCAACTGAGTCGACTGCCTGGCTAGTCATAGTGCTGATGTTGTTTCGTAGCCACAAGTGCTTGCCACCGGTTTTTTGCTTTAACCAATGAAATACAAACACATCAACATATTGTGCTGCAACATAAGCGATCATCGAGGCGAATACAGCGCCTGCGGTACAAGCATAGACCAATGAAAATAACTCGACGGATTTTTCAACGACGCTGCCATTGGGTAGAGCCAAGGACTTTGCTAATTCAATGGTCTGCCAAGGCGGCTGCGCAATCGGGTCAATCGCTGGCATGCTATTCGCTAAAGTCATGACCAACAATATAAAACCGTTAAGTATTAGCCCAACCGTTACCAAGAAATTAGCCCTGGCTTTGCCATACAATTCTGAGATCAGATCAGTACACAAAAAGGTTAATGGGTAAGCAAGCACACCAACCGCAATTTGCATCGGGCCTAATTGCACGAAACGGGTAATGCCAATCACGTTTAACAGAGTCATTGCACACAGAAAAAAACCCGCTAGTAAGAGAAAGACTCTCTCGCGTCTTTCTTGTAGCTTTGATCCTGATATCGCCAAGCCATACGACGTCCTAAGTTCTTGATCCATAATTGTGCCTTAAGTCTCCTTGAACCACTGCGCAACGCCCCATTGATCGGGCCCAGACGATACTCGCATCTCGAATTTAACAATTTTGAGCTGGTCAACCAGTTTAAAGTCACCCAGAGTTTCATACAACAAATAATGTGACATCTCCTCGATTGTCACATTGCGTATTGGCAACAAAAGCGTCTCAGCTTTTAGTAGTGGCATTGTGATGTGATTGTGTTTTACATGGTAAAAATCACCTTCTTCGGTGATTTCTAAATGTGGAGATTTTTCCGCTATTAAGGTGTATTCATCGTAACGAGCACATAGCTTTTGCAGTATTTCTTTATAGATGGCGTAGTCGAAACACAGACCATTGGCATCCACTTCACCAGTAATACGCACGGCTATACGGAAGTTATGACCATGTAGTCGCTCGCGGGATGTTGCTGAAAAAACCGTGAAATGCGCCACTGAAAAGTGTAAGTATTGCTTTTCAATTTCAATAGTAGTAAGTCGACTCATGGGGTTTATTTCTATTCCGATCTTGCGCACAATAACAGCGATTAAACTTATTTGTGCGCTTAAGGTTTACGGTAAAACTTTTAGGTAAGGTTTTACCAATACTGATTGATAAACGCCATTGAGATGATACGGATCTTGGTCTGCCCAAGCGCGTGCTAGTTCAAGCGAATCAAATTCAGCTACTACCAAACTACCAGAGAAACCCGCATCACCCGGTTCAGTCGAATCTAGTATCGGGTGTGGCCCAGCAATCAATAGGCGATCTTGTGCATTTAACACCTGCAAACGCGCCAAATGAGCTGGTCTATGCACTTTGCGCAACGGCAAACTATCTTCAATGTCTTGACTAATAATGGCGTACCACATGATTTTAGTTCCTATCTATTGGAGCGTAATATATTGTAAAGAAAAGTAGGTGCGGGATTCTAACCCGCGCCATTAATCTAAACTACTGTTTAAGGAGCCTCTGATTCAGCTATTGTGCGTCAAGTGTCGAATTTTAACAGATAAACAGACAAAGAGAACGAAGCATGGGTTTATACGAGCGATACTGCGCGCCTCACCTCACCAACTGTTTATGTGGGGTAGGAGCCATCCACAAACAGCGCAGCATGGTGGTCCCTAAGGCCAAGGGCAAAGTATTGGAAATCGGCATGGGCTCAGGATTGAATCTCTCACACTATGACCAATCCCAAGTAGACTTTATTTGGGGTCTCGAACCAAATGAAGGTATGCGCAGAAAGGCGCTACCAAATATTGCTGCATCGCCTATCGAAGTCAAGTGGCTGGGTTTACCAAGTGAGCAAATTCCACTAGCAGATAATGCTGCAGATACGGTGCTGCTGACCTACACACTTTGTAGTATTGATGGCTGGTTGCAAGCGCTTGGTGAAATGCGTCGAGTGTTAAAACCGGAAGGCACTCTGTTGTTTTGCGAGCATGGTTTAGCGTCGGATGAGAATGTACAAAAATGGCAACAACGCTTAAACCCAATTTGGCACTCCATCACCGCAGGCTGCTCTTTAATTCGTAACGTTCCTGAATGTCTTGAACAAGGCGGCTTTAAGATTCAAGAGTTAAATACTGGCTTCATCAAAGGACCAAAAATTGCCACCTTTAACTATTGGGGTAGTGCTGGAATTGGCTGAACTGGTTAATTGTAAAAAACAAGTTGCCAAGTCATAACCCATTAGGATGAAACTCTATTAAATGGGCGCTTCGGCAACATCAAAAGTAAATACACTGTAATAATCAAACCCAGCGCTAAGAGAAAATAGACCCAAGTTAGCCACCAAGGGCGATAAGTCATGTTGATATGATAATCGCGGGATTCAGATAGATACACAGCGCGCACCGCTAGGTTGGCGTGCTTAATTTTAATTTTTGAGCCACTTATAAGATCATGCGCTTGCCAACCTGGGTAGAAGGAATCATTCACGATTAATAATGCTGGCCCTTTAATTACGCCAAAATCTAAATTACTGCTGTTCTTTTGTTGAATTGGGATCCGTCGAAATTTGTTTCTGTAAGTATCACAAAATTGCTCCGGCCATGCCTCATCTAGATTTAGACCGACGTTACCTTCGATTACCGTTGGCGAACTCTTGAGAAACTCCTGAACCTGCTTTTCAGTAGCCATCAACTGACAAGCAGATGCAACAAACGCTCGCGGTAATGCTTTGGGGTTGAAGTAGATATGCCGAGTATTGTCTGTCGAAAAAGCCAGCCGTTGCAATTCTTGCTCCGCAGTTTTGGGTTTATCTAAGTGCAGTAATATAGCAGGCGTGTCGAAGTAACTAACGGCATCGGGGTTAAAGTGCCGCAGGCTCAGCTTGTACTGAGCTTCGGGTAACCATTCTGTAGGGATACGAAGACGCCATCTCCCGGTGATTTTATAACGCCCACTTTGATCTTGTTTGGCGTCAAAACTACTTATGTTGCCTTCTACCCAGAATGTTTCTTCGTCTCCTTCAAACTTGTACCAAAACTGTGGTTGGACTGGATTCTCATTAAAGACGGTTGAAATACCTTCTAAGTAGAACGGATTAACCATTTTAACCAAACGCTCTTCAGGACCCTCAATTTTATTGTTAAACGAAGGGTCTAACTCGTATGGAGTCCAATCATTGGAAACTTTTGGGGTGATATGTATTGCCTGAATGTTGTTAGATAATGCCTCATATGACCAGGCAGTTTTTGCCGAATCAAGGGATAAATAGCTACCGTATTCTGTGTTAAAAAGACCTAAGCGAAGACCGCGTAGTTCCGGCCCTAGCATCGCAGAAACACCATTATCAATGGTTGCTAAACCCTCCCCAGCAAACATTCCAAATTTGTTATAACCGCGCAACTCGTGGCGTGGAAGCGGGGCCGCATCAATAGCACGCTTTATACTTGAGCTGATGTCTGGTGACACCTCTAAAAAGACATGACCACGTTTGCTAAATCCTTTTGGATAGGTATGAGAAAATTCAGATAATAAACAGAGCATCAAACCAGCTGCTAGTGCTGCACCAAGAACTCGTTTGCGCTTTACTAATACAGCGTGCGCGCTTGGGATCAACGAGAACCCCAGGAGGATAAAAATGACGCCCGCTAGCATCGCGAAATAGCGACCATGTGCAAACCCCTTGGCGCTGTAAAATAGCCCCCAAAATTGGTCTTGCTCAACCGCAGAATAGAGATTGACGGTTCGATAACTCAAATAGATTGCCAACGAAAACCCGATAACGGCAATGCATAATTCACCAATACGCCGTTGTTTATCCAAGCTTAACGACTCTATTAAACCATCCACCCCCAGGGCCACAAAGTATGCCAAGCCAAAATAAAGAAGAGGGGAGAAATAAAGTGGGAAATGGCTTTGGGCAAGCACGGGTGTAACCGAGAAAACCCACTCTAAACTAGAAGATAAATTGAACGACTTAACCACGTACAAAAGCATCATTGCTGTAAACGCAATTGCAAAGCAACACTGTATTTTTCGTCGTTCAGCTGAAACTAATGAGTTAGAAGACTTAAACAACAATGATCCAAGCATTCCTCGAAATAAAAAGAAGAAACCGATAAAACCTAGATAAAAATTAAGGTACTGATGCTGGGCTGTGGTTCTCCAGAATAGTGAAAATTGCGCCAAGGCAAATGCAATTGTGTCATCTGCTGTATACCCCCCTCCGATAAAGCCCTCACGTAGATCCATGGCCAAGGTGAAGTCGATGTATTCTAGCAACGCAAAAATCTGGGGAGCGCTTAAGCAAAAACCGGCTATATGACACAGCAAAACAATCCTCAGTGACGCCCAAATATTTGGGCGAAGCTTCTTCCAATAAGCAAATAGAACCCCGACAAACAAGAATACTGCAAAAATAGCAGACACTGCTGATGCTTCTGGAAACCCTGCAGTAACCATCGCATAGACCGAGATAATAAGCCCTAAGACACCACTTCTGTTTGAATAAAGAGTTGATTTCGATGGAAGTATTACGCTGCAAATAAAGTAAAAATACCAAACGCCTGCCAGAATACCATTGCACCATGGATGGTTGATCCAGCGCATCACGTTCAAGTTAAATCCACACATCAATGCAAATATTAGACTTGCAAGAATTGAAAGTTTGAATACTTTGCGCGCAGTCAAATACAAAGCCAATGCGATTAGCACAACCCGCAATATCGGCATAGCGGTCCAGTACCAAAGATCGGGGAGCGCTATCAGCGCTAGATTCAACGGAAATAAAGGCGCCGCTTGCACTCCATTGCCAAGCATCGGCTGGCCCATGGCCCTTAGGTCAGACCACAGTAAATTTCCGTGGTTAAGGAATTCGTAGCGAAACTCTCGCCATGAAGGCATAAACGCGGCCCAACTGACAGCTGGGTCTTTGATCGTCCATGAGTCGCCACCCATAGGTGTGGCTTGCAGTAAAAATAGTTCAGGATAAAGAAATGCGAAGCAGCCTAAGAAAAAAGCAAACGTAAAAATCCCTTCTCGTTTTCGTAATTGACCTGTCATAACTAGCTCTACACTTTCTGGGTTACAAACTTTCTCGACTGGCTGCACCCCACTGAATTTAGCTGTAGGCATGCAGATGCGTTAATAATAACGTACCTCAGATAGTAAAGCGACTCTTTAACTGTTAAGCTAATTCAACAATTAGTCCATCACATGGATAAATCATACTTTTGCCTGTTCTTTTATGTCTATTATTTACTGCGTTTTAGCGCGAGATTGATTAGTATTAAGCTTGATCCTATGGAACATTGTCGTGAAGGAATTCTTTAGTATGTTTAAGCCTAGTTTGGCCAGCAAGTTTTTGCGTTATGGATTCAGTAGTGGTCTTGCATTATTGGTCGATGTTGGCTTCCTCTGGGGTTTGAGCCGATACTCCAGTGTTGATTATTTATGGGCCGCAGGAATTGGTTTTTCCGCCGGGTGTGCCGTCAATTACGTGGCGTCCAAGACCATTGTGTTCGACGACCACAGCAATCGCAAACCATCCATAACTTTGGTGCTTTTTGTGTTGGTCGGCTTGATAGGCTTATTAATTAACCACATAATTCTATTTATTGGCGTAGACCTTCTAGCGATGCACTTGCTCGCTGCAAAAGCAGTCTCAGCTATGTTGGTATTTTGGTTCAATTTCCTCGCAAGAGGCTATTTTGTATTCAAGGACCCCGATTTATATAACAACAATCAACCTAAGAAAACTTAATTATTCGTATGCAAGATAAGCAAAATGCAGGTTCCACAGAACAAGTCACCAGAGTAGTTATCGCGGGAGCAGGGCCAGCAGGGCTAACGCTCGCATATGAACTTTTTGAGCAAGGGAAACAAGATCGTTTTGAGCCATTGATATTCGAACAGGATAAGCAAGTCGGCGGCATCTCAAAAACTGTGAATTATAAAGGCAACCGAATGGACATTGGTGGGCACCGATTCTTTTCGAAGTCTGACTGGGTGATGAATTGGTGGGCATCGCATATGTCGTATGACTTCGCAGAAGAAGAAGCCATTAGCTACCAAAATCAGACCCGTACAATCTCCGGCAGTACTAGTGATCAAGCAAACGACGATGGCTTGAAGGGCAAAATGCTATTGCGAAATCGCTTATCACGCATCTACTTTTTGAGAAAATTTTTTGATTATCCAATTTCTATTAGCCTTGAAACCATTAATAATCTTGGCCTAGTGCGGATGATGAAAATTGGCTTTAGTTATGTCTGGTCTAATCTCTTTCCAATTCGTGAAGAAAAAAACCTCGAAGATTTCCTAATTAATCGTTTTGGCATGACGCTGTATCTAACGTTCTTCAAAGACTATACCGAGAAGGTATGGGGCGTTGACTGTAAAGAGATAAGCTCTGAATGGGGGGCGCAACGGATAAAAGGGCTATCCATTATCGAAGCGCTCAAACATGCTTTATTCTCGCGCTTTCAAAACACCGGGTTTAGACAAAAGAATGTGAACACTAGTTTGATCGAACGTTTTTTATACCCTCAATTTGGCCCAGGTCAAATGTGGGAAATAGTTTCAGAAAAAATACAAACTCGAGGCGGGGTATTAAATCTGCGCCACCGAGTAACCGATCTGCAAATCGACTATAAAGAGAAGCTAATCAAACAGGTAGAAATCGAAGACATAGCTAGCGGCAATAAACACTGGGAAACTTGTGATCACTTTGTGTCGACCATGCCGATGAAATTTTTAACACGGATGTTCGATGAAGCTCCGGCCGACGTTAAGCGTGTGGCTGAAGGCTTGATCTATCGTGACTTCATCACTTTAGGCGTTTTGCTAAAAAAACTCAAGAAGTCTAAATACACTGACGATAGTGCTATCAATATGTTGCCAGACAATTGGATCTACATCCAAGAACCTGATGTACGCCTTGGGCGTTTGCAAATATTCAACAATTGGTCGCCTTACTTGGTGGCCAAGGAAGATACTGTATGGCTAGGTCTAGAGTATTTTTGCAACGAAGATGATGATCTTTGGGCGATGGACGAAGAAGAGCTGACCAAGTTCGCTATCGCGGAATTAGAGTCAATTGGCTTGATCGATGCGCAAGACGTGCTGGATCATACTGTGCACAAAGTAGAGAAAACCTACCCTGCTTATTTTGGCAGCTTTGATGAGTTCCCCAAGTTACGAGAATACTTGGACAGCTTCTCTAACTTGTTCTTAGTTGGTCGTAATGGTATGCACCGATACAACAACCAGGACCACTCTATGCTAACTGCGCGCTACGCTGCTGAGGCTATAGTAACCGGTCATGTGGACCGAGATAAAATTTGGGACGTGAACGTCGACGATGATTATCACGAGCAGAAATAATGGGCTCTATTGAATAGGGAAAGTCGGGGCAGATGGCAACAAATCACGTTAAGGATTTAATCGATAAGGGGCCCCGGCGAGCGCAGCATTACAAGCCCCTTCAGAAGTGGTAGACCGCTCCAGCTCACGGCCTTTATCTAAATCTGGGTAGGCAAAGCCCGGATCTATCTTCCACACCTAAGGTCTCTTTGTCTGCTGGGCAGATTATGATTGATTCACGCACCTAGTTCAGTTGTCCCGTTACCCGTGATCTAACTGTGTTCGCCGCTAACACTCAACAATATTGACCGCTACTTCGATCACGTCTAACGCTAAACCGCCGCGCGATGTTTCCTTGTATTTCTTACTCATATCGCGACCTGTGTCACGCATGGTGCGAATCACTTTATCCAAAGATACAAAGTGTGTTCCGTCCCCACGCATAGACAATCTCGCCGCATGAATAGCTTTAACCGAGGCCATGGCATTACGCTCTATGCATGGTACTTGTACTAGGCCACCAATTGGATCACAGGTCAACCCAAGGTTATGCTCCATCGCGATTTCGGCAGCATTTTCCACCTGCTCCGGAGTGCCACCTAATAGCTCAGCCAAGGCACCCGCTGCCATAGAACAAGCCGAACCTACTTCACCCTGACACCCCACTT